>NZ_CALFQK010000209.1:0-55822 GCF_937921195.1 uncultured Salinicola sp. | reverse complement strand
AGACCACGCCGGCGCTGCTCATGGGCGCGGCGAGCTGCGATATCCCGACGATCGTGGTAACCGGTGGGCCGATGCTCAACGGCAAGCATGAGGGCAAGGATATTGGATCCGGGACCGTGGTCTGGAGGCTCTCCGAAGAGGTCAAGGCCGGCAAGATATCGATCCATGACTTCATGGCCGCCGAAGCCGGCATGTCGCGCTCGGCCGGCACCTGCAACACCATGGGCACGGCCTCGACCATGGCGTGCATGGCGGAGTCGCTGGGGGTGTCGCTGCCGCACAACGCCGCGATTCCGGCGGTGGATTCGCGCCGCTACGTGCTCGCTCATCTCTCCGGCAACCGCATCGTCGAGATGGTCGACGAGGATCTCAAGCTGTCGAAGGTGCTGACCCGCGAGGCGTTCGAGAACGCGATTCGCACCAACGCCGCCATCGGCGGTTCGACCAATGCGGTGATCCATCTCAAGGCGATCGCCGGGCGCATCGGGGTCGACCTGCCGCTGGACGACTGGACCCGTATCGGTCGCGGCACGCCGACCATCGTCGACCTGCAGCCCTCCGGGCGCTTCCTGATGGAGGAGTTCTACTACGCGGGCGGGTTGCCGGCCGTGCTGCGCCGGCTGGGCGAGGCCGACCGCCTGCCCCACAAGGACGCCCTGACCGTCAACGGCAAGACGATCTGGGAAAACGTTCAGGACGCGCCGCACTACAACGACGAGGTGATTCGCCCGCTGGACAACCCGCTGCGCGACGATGGCGGCATCTGTATCCTGCGCGGCAACCTGGCACCCAACGGTGCGGTGCTCAAGCCCTCTGCGGCCAGTCCCGAGCTGATGAGGCATCGCGGTCGCGCGGTGGTATTCGAGAACTTCGACGACTACAAGGCGCGCATCAACGATCCCGAGCTTGAGGTCGAGGCCGACGACATCCTGGTGCTGAAGCACTGCGGGCCGCGGGGTTATCACGGCATGGCGGAAGTCGGCAACATGGGCCTGCCGCCCAAGATCCTCGAGCAGGGCATCACCGACATGGTGCGTATCTCCGATGCCCGCATGAGTGGTACCGCCTACGGCACGGTGGTGCTGCACGTGGCCCCGGAGGCGGCCGCCGGCGGACCGCTGGCGGCCGTCCACAACGGCGACTGGATCAGCCTGGACTGTGACAGCGGCAAGCTGGAGCTCGAGGTCGACGACGCCGAGATCGCGCGTCGTCTGGCCGAGGTCGACCCGACCGCGGCGTCGAACCGGATCGCCAGCAGCGGCGGCTATCGCCAGCTCTACATCGAACGGGTGCTGCAGGCCGACGAGGGGTGCGACTTCGACTTCCTGCGCGGCTGCCGGGGCGCGGAGGTGCCGCGGCACTCGCACTGAGGTGGCGGCAGGGCGGATTCAGAACGCCACTTGCGTCATTCGCCCATCAGCGTGGCGGTGATCCTTCGGGCACCGCCTTGCTGGCGATGTTCGCCCAGCCAGATGCCCTGCCAGGTGCCGGTGAGCAGGCGGCCGTTTTCCACCGCCAGGGTCAGTTGGGTGCCGAACAGGCTCGCCAGCACGTGAGCGGGCATGTCGTCCGGGCCCTCCAGCGTATGCCGCATCCCGGGGAGGTTCTCGGGAGCCAGCTGGCTGGCGAACAGCGCCATGTCGTGGCGCACGTCCGGGTCGGCGTTCTCGTTCAGGGTCAGCGAGGCCGAGGTGTGCATCAACTGCAGATGGAGCAGGCCGGTACGGATCTCGGCCAGCCGCGGCAGTGCCGCCAGGACCTCGTCGGTGACCAGATGAAAGCCGCGCGGGCGCGCGGTGAGCGTGAAGGGTTGACGATGCCACATGGCCGAGACTCCTCGATCGGTTTTCTGAAAGTCGGCATGACCGGTCGGGACTGGGTGAGGTGCCGACGCGCCGCGGGGGCTGTCTGGGACCAAAGTCCGCTGGTCACGCCGTTTGGCGGTGTCCTACTCTGACATGTCCGATCCCCCGGCTGCGAGCCTCGAGGCCGCTGGCGGATGGTGCATCTTTCGCCGTACTCGCACCGCAATCGGCGGCAATGTCGTCTTCATGTGGCACAAACCAGGAGTGCGTCATGACTACCCCTCGTCTTTACATGTTCCAGACCGGCACGCTCAAGTGCCGGGTGTGCAATATCAAGATGAATGCGGGGCTGGATGAGTACGAGATCCCCGTGCCCTGGTATCTCATCACGCACCCGGAGGGAAATGTCGTCATCGATGGTGGCTGTGCCGTCGAGTGCGCCAGCGATCCCGAGAAGCACTGGGGCGATATCACCGCGGTCTATTGGCCCGTGATGCGTGAGGAGGAAGGTTGTGTCCAGGCGCTGAAGAGTTTCGGCCTCGAACCCGAGGACATCCGCTATGTCCTGCACAGCCATCTGCACCTGGACCATACCGGTGCCACGGGCCGATTCCCGAATGCCACTCATATCGTCAGACGTCGCGAATACGAGTATGCCATGGCCCCGGACTGGTTCTCCGCCGGCGGCTATATTCGCGCGGACTTCGACCGCCCCGGATTGAAGTGGCATCTGCTCGAGGATGGCGACGACGGCTACGACGTCTTCGGCGACGGCACCATTCGTTTCATCTTCACGCCCGGCCATGCACCCGGGCATGCCAGTTTCCTGCTCCGCTTGCCCGAGACCGGGCCGGTGCTGTTGGCCGTGGACGCGGCATACACCACCGATCACTGGGAGGAGAAGGCCTTGCCGGGCTTTCTGGCCTCGACCGTGGACACGGTGCGATCCGTGCGCAAATTGCATGCCCTGGTCGAGAAGACCGGCGCACTCGTGGTGACCGGGCATGACCCGGTGGCATGGCCGACATTCCGTCATGCGCCCGAATACTACTCGTGATCATGGCTCTTCATCACGACTCCTCTCTGATCGTGCCGCCAGGCAGACGAACGTAAACCACGCCCGGCTCGTTCAAGCGAGCCAGGGCGATCCGTGAAATGGGATGCTGATATGAAAATCCATGCCGCCGTGATTCATGAAATGCACAGGCCCCGACCCTACCGGGAATCGATGCCGCTGTCGGTCGAGGAGGTCGAGCTGGAGGGGCCGGGACCGGGTGAGGTTCTGGTCAAGATGCGTGCCGCCGGGCTGTGTCATTCGGATCTGTCCACGATCAACGGGGACCGGCCACGACCGTTGCCGATGGTGCTGGGGCACGAGGCGGCCGGCGAGGTCGCCGAAGTCGGCGAGGGCGTCACCGATCTCGCCCCCGGCGACCACGTGGTGTTCTCGTTCGCGCCCAGTTGCGGTGGCTGCGCCTCCTGCCTGTCGGGACGGGCGGCGCTGTGCCGCCCCGGCGCGGCCGCGAACCTGGCGGGTCACCTGCTGGGTGGCGGGATGCGGCTGCACAAGGGCGGCGAGAAGATCTATCACCATATCGGCGTCTCCGGGTTTGCGGAATACGCCGTGGCGTCGCGGCGCTCGCTGACCCGAATCGATCCCGAGCTGCCGTTCCATATCGCGGCACTGTTCGGCTGTGCGGTACTCACCGGCGTCGGCGCGCTGGTCCACACCGCCGGGCTGCGGCTGGGCCAGTCGGTGCTGGTGGTGGGCCTCGGCGGTGTCGGCCTGGCGGCGGTGATGGGGGCCGTCGGCGGTGGCGCGCGTCAGGTGATCGCGGCGGATATCGCACCGGACAAGCTGGAGACCGCCAAGGCGATGGGCGCGACGCACATCGTCAACAGCGGCGATCCCGACGCCGTCGAACAGGTGCGCGAGATCAGCGGCGGCGGGGTGGACATCGCCGCCGAGTTCGCGGGCGTCGCCAAGGCGCTCGAGTTCGCCTATGAATCCACCGGCCGCGGCGGCACCACCGTGACCTCCGGGCTGCCGCATCCGGACGTGCGCTTCGCCATCAGTCCGACGCGAATGGTGGCCGAGGAGCGTACCCTCAAGGGTTCCTACCTCGGCGGACACGTGCCGTCGCTGGATGTGCCGGAATACATCGCGCTTTATCAGTCCGGCCGCCTGCCGGTGGATCGGCTGCTGACCCATCGCCTGAAGCTGGACGAGATCAATGTCGGTTTCGACCGTCTGGCCAACGGCGAGGCGATTCGCCAGATCATCGATTTCGACTGATTGCGTCCGGGCCCCCCGGTGGAGTCGCGGCCTGGTGTATCATGGCTGTCTCCCGACATCCGCCGCGCGAAGTGGATGCAGTGTGGGGACCGACTGCTAGGCTTGAAGGAGTCCCGAAGGGGTAGCCAAGGTGATGGCTACCCCTTTCGCATTTCATCCGTCATCGATAGGAGAAGGTCATGGCTCAGACACGAGTCGAGCGCGACAGCATGGGCGAACTCAACGTTCCCGAGAGCGCACTCTATGGCGCGCAGACCCAGCGTGCCGTCAACAACTTTCCGATCAGCGGCCAACCGCTGCCACCGGCATTCATCACCGCCGTCGCGCATATCAAGCGTGCCGCCGCGGAGGTCAACCGGGAGCTGGGGTTGCTGGACGAGGAGAGGGCGAGGGCCATCATGGCCGCGGCCGACGAGATCATCGACGGCAAGCACGCCGATCAGTTCCCGATCGATGTGTTCCAGACGGGGTCGGGAACCTCGACCAATATGAACGTCAACGAGGTGATCTCCCATCTCGCCAGCCGGGACGGGCTGGAGGTCGGCCCCAACGATCACGTCAACATGGGCCAGTCGAGCAACGATGTGATCCCCACGGCCATTCACCTCGCCGCGGCGACACAGGTTCGGGAGCGCCTGTTGCCAGCGCTCAATTATCTGAGATCCACCATCGACGACAAGGCGAAAGAGGTCGATGACGTGGTCAAGACCGGGCGTACGCACCTGATGGATGCGATGCCGGTTCGCCTGAGCCAGGAGCTCGGCGGCTGGTCCAGCCAGGTCGGCCAATCGATCGAGCGGCTGGGAGACGGCCTCAAGCGGGTGACCCGTCTGGCGCTGGGAGGCACGGCCGTCGGGACCGGCGTCAATGCTCATCCCGAGTTTGCCGAAAAGGTGGCACAGCGCTTGGCCATCGATACGCACCTCGATTTTCGACCCAACGACAGCTTCTTCGCTAGCCTGGCCTCCCAGGATGCGGCAGTGGAGCTCTCGGGCCATCTCAAGACCTATGCCGTAGCGGTGATGAAGATCGCCAACGACCTGCGCTGGATGAACTCCGGTCCGCTGGGCGGTCTGGGGGAGATCGAGCTGGAGGCCCTGCAGCCGGGCAGCTCGATCATGCCGGGCAAGGTCAATCCGGTGATCCCGGAATCGGCTGCCCAGGTAGCCGCTCAGGTCATCGGCAATGACGCCGCCATCACCATCGGCGGGCAGAGTGGCAACTTCCAGCTCAATGTGATGCTGCCGTTGATCGCCCACAACCTGCTGGAATCGATCAAGCTGCTGGCCAATGTGAGCCGCCTGCTGGCCGATCGCGCCATCGCCACGTTCAACGTGCGTCGTGACAATATCGAGAGCCCGCTGTCGAAGAACCCGATTCTGGTGACCGCCCTCAACTCCGTGATCGGTTATGACGCAGCGGCGGCGGTCGCCAAGAAGGCCTACCAGGCAGGGCGGCCGATCATCGATGTGGCCGAGGAGGAGACCGATCTCTCCCGCCAGGAACTGGAGCGCCTGCTCGATCCGGCCAAGCTGACCCAGGGAGGAATCCCGGAGTAGCTTCCGCTTCCCCTCCGGACGCTGTTTCTCGCCACGGACCCCCGTGAGCGGTTGCGTTCTCTGCAGCCCATACGACAACGCCACCCGGTCGGGTGGCGTTGTCGTCGAGCGAAGATCGCCTCGGGCGAATAGGGTTCAGACCGGCGCCTCGCCTTGACGGTCCTGAGCCTCCTCGATGGTCTCCTCCGCGTCCTCTTGCTCGTCGCTATCGGCCTTTTCGGGCTCGTTCTCGGCTGCGCGGGTCGGGTTGTAGCGCATCGTCACCAGGATCGGGAAGTGATCGGATCCTATCTCCGGCAATCGCTCCATGTGGACGAGAGTGAAATGCTCGGTGACGAAGACGTGATCCAGGGGCCAGCGCAGCATCGGATATTTAGCGTGGAAGGTGCTGTACTGACCGCGTCCGCGACGCAGGTCGAGCATGCCGCTGATTTTGCAGAACAGTTTTGTCGTCGGTGACCAGGCAACGTCGTTGAGATCCCCGGCAACGACGGTGGGGGCGCTGCTTTCGGCGATGGTCTGGCCCACCAGCAGCAGTTCCGCGTCGCGCCATAGCGACTCATCGCTCTCCGATGGCGCGGGCGGCCGCGGGTGCAGCGCGTGGAGGCGGATACGGCTACCGTCCCTCAGCTTCACCCAGGCGTGGATCGAGGGGATGTCGTCCTGGATCAGCCATTTGACCTCGACATCTTCCAACGGCAGCCGGGAGTAGAGGTGCATCCCGTAGAGATTGTCGAGAGGGATACGCACCGCTTCCGGCATCGACTTGCCGATGGCGGCGTCCAGTTGATCTCCCCACCACTGATCGGACTCCAGCGTCAGCAGGATATCGGGCTCGTGCTCGTGTATCAGGTCGATCAACTTCGATGCCTGGCGATTGGGGGTCAATACATTGGAAACGAGCAGCTTGAGTTCGTGTTCCGGCGCGTATGAGTTGGATTTGACTACCGTACATCTGGCCAGGGGGGTCCACGGGTAGATGCGTGCCCACTGGATGAGTGCCGCGATCACGCTGGCGGCGACGCCGGCCCAATGCCACCACTCGACGGGTTCGAACGCAAGCTGGATCAGCGCCAGAGCGGTGGCGACGATGGCGATCTGAAGCAGCGGGAAATCGAAACTGCGAACGCTCCAGTGGCGAAATCGCGTGTAAGGCGCCAGCGTGATCAACAGCGCGAGACAACCGAGACAGCTAAACAGAAGTTGCAGCAAGGGAGGATTCCTTGTATCGGGATAGGGCGCCGTGCAGGGCCAAGCGTAGCAGAAACGCCATTCGTACCCTCGACAGTATGACTTCCCGGAAACCTCGTGGCAGCTAATCCCTCATGATACTTTGGCTAAAGGGCCCGACATGTCGATGGCGGGATGCTGATCGAGGTAGCGCGACAAGGTTTCTCGCTCATCGTTGGTCAGGCGCAGTCCCAGCTTGCTGCGTCGCCACAGGATGTCCTCGCTGGTGCGTGCCCACTCGTGCTCGACCAGGTAGTCGACTTCGGCACGGGTGAGGCCACCACCGAAAGGCTGGCCGAGATCCTCCTGGCTCTGCTTGCCGTCCAGGAAAGTGAGACAGAGCGAGCCGTAGCTGGACGCGAACCGCTCGGCACATTCCCGGCCGAGAAACGGATATTCACCCACCAGGCGATCGGCGAACGCGTGGCGCGATTCGATATCGCCGCCGGGCAGTTTGGCGGTGGCCGTCCAGGGTTGTCCCATGGCAGGCAGCAATGGCTCGAGTTTACGCATGGCCGCCTCGGCCAGCTTGCGGTAGGTGGTGATCTTGCCGCCGAAGATCGACAGCATCGGTGCACCGTGCCGGTCGAGGTCGAGGGTGTAGTCCCGGGTCATGGCCGAGGGATTCTCCGACTCGTCGTCGCACAGCGGGCGGACACCGGCATAGGTCGCGACGACGTCCTCGCGACCGAGCTGCCTGACGAAGTGCGAGTTGAGCACCTCGAGCAGATAGTCGATCTCCTCGTCGTTGATACGGACCCGGGAGGGGTCGCCCTGGTAACGGCGATCGGTGGTGCCGATCAGGCTGTAGCGCTGCTGATAGGGCAGCACGAAGACGATGCGGCCATCCTGGTTCTGGAGGATGTAGGCGCGGTCGTCGTCGTTGAGGCGCGGCACGATCAGGTGGCTGCCCTGGATCATGCGGATGCCGTAGCGCGAGTCGCGCTTGGCATTGCCCTTGACGAAAGACTCCACCCAGGGGCCGGCGGCATTGACCAGCACCTTGCCCCGCTGCTCCTGGCGCTCCCCGGTATCCAGGTTTTCGAGACTTACCACCCACTGGCCCTGCTCCTCGCGAGCCTCGACGCAACGCGTGCGGACCCGGATGTCGGCCCCTTTTTCCCGCGCCTGGAGCGCGTTCAGCACGACCAGTCGGGCATCGTCCACCCAGCAGTCGGAATACTCGAACCCGCGCTTGATCGTCGGCACCAGCGGGCTTTCCGAACCGAATCGCAGGCGCTTGGCATTGGGCAGGCTGTCGCGGTGGCTGAGATGATCGTAGAGAAAGAGGCCCGCGCGAATCATCCAGCCAGGGCGCAGGTGCGGCTGATGGGGGAGAATGAAGCGCAGCGGCCAGACGATGTGCGGCGCCTTGCGCAGCATGACTTCCCGTTCCTTCAGCGCTTCGCGCACCAGGCGAAACTCGCGGTGCTCGAGATAGCGCAATCCTCCGTGGATCAGCTTGCTGCTGGCGGATGAGGTGGCACTGGCCAGGTCCGACTGCTCGCACAGCAGCACGGAGAGGCCCCGGCCGGCGGCGTCGTTGGCGATGCCGGTGCCATTGATGCCGCCGCCGACGACGATGAGGTCATGGACGTGGTGCTGTGTCGTTGAGGCCATACCGTCCTCCGGAGGAATGATGGTTCGGTTATGTTCGAATACGAAAATAGATTAATCACTTCCGAACATCAATAGGCGTGAGACGGTTTCCTCGATCCTATGGGGAGGCGCGATGGGGAGTGAAAAGGCAACGGGTTGACTGGTGACAAGGCCGGCGCATGGCCGGCTGATTGCAGGGGGCCTCGAGATCAGCCGGCGTGGGCGGGCAGGGTCTCGATATCCGCGGGTATCGAAGGATCGGCGACGTAGAGCGCCACATCATGCTCGCGCATCAATCGACGCAGCGCATCGGGTGGTTGGCGATCGGTGAAAAAGGCATTGATCTGGCTGAGGTTGCCCTGGCGTACCACGGCGTTGCGGTGGAACTTCGAATGATCCGCTGCCAGGAAAACCTGGCGGGAGTTGCGCAGGATGGCCTGCGCCACGCGGACTTCCTGATAGTCGAATTCCAGCAGCGAGCCATCGCCATCGATGCCGCTGATGCCGATGATGCCGTAGTCGACCTTGAACTGATTGATGAAATCGATGGTGGCCTCGCCGATGATGCCGCCGTCCCGCGAGCGAACCTGGCCGCCGGCGACGATGACATTGAAGTCGGTCTTGTGCTGCAGAATGGCCGCCACGTTGAGGTTGTTGGTGATGACCTCGAGCCCGCTGTGCTGGCACAGCGCTTCGGCGATGAACTCATTGCTGGTGCCGATGTTGATGAACAGCGACGAGGAGTCGGGAATGTGGCTCGCCAGCATTTCGGCGATACGGCGCTTGGCGTCCAGGTTCAGCGTCTTGCGCGTGTGATAGGCGGTGTTGACGGTGCTCGACTCCAGGCCCGCGCCGCCATGGACACGTTTGACGACGCCCTCTTCCGCCAGTTGATTGAGATCGCGGCGCACCGTCTGGGGCGTGACGTCGAAGTCTCTGGCGAGCTGTTCGATCGAGGCATAGCCTTGCCGCTTGACCAGCTCGACGATGGCTTCGTGACGTTCCTGCTGTGTCATGGTGGTTTCCTGCCGCGTTCCGTTGACGATTCTGTGACTGATCCGAGCCGGCAGTTTATCAAAGCTGTAGGCCTTGCCGTTGTCTCGGTTGGCCGTATCGGGGCCTTCATGGCTACGACCATGGTCTAGGTGTTGGAAAGCGAATTCGCATTGTTGCCAATCGAAAACGAAGATGGGCAGGGTGTCTCGGTCATCTGGCCTGCGGCAGCGCCATGCTGGAGGGCTCCTTCCGCAATCTGGGAAAACGGAAAGGGCCGACAGGGGCATCGCCTCGACGTGGCGGCATTGGGGCGCACCGGGGACGCCCGACGCCAACGCCGTGTTCCGGGAGGAATTGTCTCGCCGTGACAGGCAGTTGAGGTCAGTTTTTTTACGGCCAGAGGGTTGCATTCCGTGTCCGCCCGGGTAGAATTCGCATCCGTTGTCACGGCGAGCCCGTCGTCATTGCAGGACCGTAGCTCAGTTGGTTAGAGCGCCACGTTGACATCGTGGAGGTCAGCGGTTCAAATCCGCTCGGTCCTACCAGTTCACATGGGCGTGCGACAATATCTTCAGGACCATAGCTCAGTTGGTTAGAGCGCCACGTTGACATCGTGGAGGTCAGCGGTTCAAATCCGCTTGGTCCTACCAGATTCGAAACCCGAGCTTCGGCTCGGGTTTTTTTATGCCCTGCCATCCCTGGCGGGCACCATGCTGGCCGTCGCTGACGCGACGTCAAAAATCGCTCCCGGCGATTTTTTGTGTCCGCGATTTCCCCTTTTGTCGTAGGCCGACCATCGGCGCCCGCCGCCATCGATGTTCGGCACCTGCATCCGCGAACCATGTTGGTTTTCGAACAAACCCCGCCGCAAGAACGCTTTTTTCGACGCCGCCATACTGCCGAAACTCGCATGGGATGTTGGACATTAGTGGTTAAGACTAAGGTGTTAATTGAATTAAAAGTATATAAAACAAATGTTTAAAATGCCGTTGTGGTTGGTGTCCACGCCTACTTTTTTCGTCGTATAGCTTTATAAGAAGAGTGTTTTAGGATGCTCGAAAGAGAAAAAGGGAACGGCGCCACTCATGTCATTACAACTCGACAACGTGACACTGTCGGTGCGAGGCGAAACCTATATCAGCGATGCCAGCCTGACATTGGAGCCGGGGTCATTCAATGTGCTGCTGGGACACACGCTGGCGGGCAAGACCACATTGATGCGGTTGATGGCCGGGCTGGACAGGCCCGACCACGGCAGGGTGTACCTCGACGGCCGTGACGTGACTCACTTGCCGGTTCGCCAGCGTAACGTCTCGATGGTCTATCAGCAGTTCATCAACTATCCCACGCTCACGGTCTTCGACAATATCGCCTCGCCGCTCAAGCAGGCCAGGGTGGCGCGGCAGGAGATCACCCGCCGGGTCGAGGAGACCGCAGCGATGCTGGGAATCCAGCACCTGCTGGGCCGTTATCCGCAGGAGCTCTCCGGCGGCCAGCAGCAGCGCACGGCGATGGCCAGGGCGCTGGTCAAGGATGCGGAACTGGTGCTGTTCGACGAGCCGCTGGTCAACCTCGACTACAAGCTGCGAGAGGCGCTGCGGGTGGAGATGCGCAAGCTGTTCGAGTCGCGCAACACCATCGCGGTCTACGCCACCACCGAGCCCGCCGAGGCGCTGGCGCTGGGCGGGACGACGACGCTGCTGCATCAGGGGCGAATCGTCCAGAGCGGTCCCAGCGACGAGGTCTATCGTCATCCCCGTAACCGTGAAGCTGCCACGCTGTTCGGCGAGCCACCGATCAACCTGATGCCGATGACGATCCAGGGCGGCGAGTGCCGTATCGCCGATCAGCGCCAAGCACTGCCCGAGATCTGGAGATCGCTCTCCGAGGGCGACTATCAGGTTGGTATCCGGCCCCATCACTGGTCGCTCCGGCCGCTCTCGGAGGCGGCGTTGCGCCTGCCCGCCGTCGTGCGCGTCGCGGAGATCAGCGGTTCCGAGACCTTCCTGCATCTCGCGCATGACCGGATCGATCTGGTCGCGCACCTGATCGGGATTCACGAGTTCGGCGTGGATCAGGCGCTGGACGTCCAGGTCCCGTTTCGCCAGCTCTTCGTGTTCGAGCCCGGGGGCGACCTGGTGCTGTCACCTCCCTCATCGCGATCGACATCGCCCGGCGTGCGAGGAGACCTCTAGATGGCCGAGATTCGCCTGGAACAACTGGCCCATAGTTATCACGGTGCACCTTCGGGCCCGGCCGACTATGCGCTCAGGCCGATGGACCACGTCTGGGAGCAGGGCGGAGCCTACGCGCTGCTGGGGCCGTCGGGGTGCGGCAAGAGCACGCTGCTCAACATCATTTCCGGTCTGCTGGTGCCCTCGGAAGGGCGGGTGCTCTACGACGGCAAGTCGGTCAACGATCTCACCCCGCAGCAACGCAACATCGCCCAGGTTTTCCAGTTCCCGGTGGTCTACGACACCATGACCGTCCACGAGAACCTGGCGTTTCCGCTGCGCAATCAGGGGCAGTCTCGAGAGCGCATCGATGCCAGGGTGAGAGAGGTGGCCGAGGCGCTGGAGATCGAGCCGCTGTTGAACCGGAAGGCGCAGAATCTGACGGCGGACGAGAAGCAGAAGGTGTCGATGGGGCGCGGCCTGGTGCGCGACGACGTGGCGGCGATCCTGTTCGACGAGCCGTTGACGGTGATCGACCCGCAGCTCAAGTGGCGGCTGCGGCGCAAGCTCAAGGAGATCCATCAGCGCTTCAACGTGACGATGGTCTACGTCACCCATGACCAGTTGGAGGCGTCCACCTTCGCCGACAAGATCGCGGTGATGTACGAAGGCCAGATCGTGCAGTTCGGCACCCCGCGCGAGCTGTTCGAGAACCCGCAGCATACCTTCGTCGGCTACTTCATCGGCAGCCCCGGCATGAATCTGCTGGATATTGCGCTGGGGGCATCGGGCGTCGAGTTCGACGGCCACGCGCTGGCGGTGCCCGACGCGATCGTCGACCAGCTTCGGCAGCGCGAGGGAGGGCGCCTGCAGCTCGGCATCCGACCGGAGTTCGTGCAACTGGTGGCGGCCGACGATGCCGTCCTGCACGGCTACGTCGATCTGGTCCAGGACCAGGGCACCTTCAAGATCGTCGACGTGCGCCTCGATGCGCCATCGGCGCCGGTGATCAAGGCGCGCCTGGGAGAGGAGGCCAGCGTTCCCGAAGGGCGAACCGGCGTGCACTTCCCCGAAGCCTGGCAGCGCTTCTATATCGATGACCATCTGGTGGGAGTGGCTGATGAAAACCTATAACAACAAGGCCTGGTGGCTGGTGCTGCCGGTATTCGTGCTGGTGGCCTTCAGCGCCATCATCCCGATGATGACGGTGGTCAACTATTCGGTACAGGACATCTTCGATCCGAGCACGCGTTATTTCGTGGGCACCGAGTGGTATCGGGAGATCCTGGCGGATCCGAGACTGCACGATTCGCTGGTGCGGCAGTTCATCTACTCGTTCTGCGTGCTGGCCATCGAGGTGCCGCTCGGCATCATCGTTGCGCTGTCGATGCCTCGGCGCGGGTTGGGCGTGCCGTTCAGTCTGATTCTACTGTCACTGCCGCTGCTGGTGCCGTGGAACGTGGTGGGGACGATCTGGCAGATCATCGGGCGGGAGGATATCGGCCTGTATGGCTGGACCCTCAACAGTCTGGGGCTCGACTACAACTACGCCTCCAACCCGCGGGATGCCTGGATCACCGTGCTGGTGATGGATGTCTGGCACTGGACGTCGCTGGTGGCGCTGCTGTGCTATTCCGGGCTGCGCTCGATTCCGGACGTCTACTACCAGGCGGCGAGGATCGACCGTGCCTCCCACTGGGCGGTGTTTCGATTCATTCAATTGCCGAAGCTCAAGAACGTGCTGTTGATCGCGGTCATGCTGCGCTTCATGGACAGCTTCATGATCTACACCGAGCCGTTCGTGCTCACCGGTGGCGGGCCGGGCACCGCCACGACCTTCCTCAGCCAGACGCTGACCCAGATGGCGCTTGGCCAGTTCGATCTGGGCCGTGCCGCGGCGTTCTCGCTGATCTACTTCCTGATCATTCTGCTGGTGACCTGGGTGTTCTACACCGCCATGACCCACAACGACGACAAGGGATGACGCCGCCATGAGACTGCGCAAGAGCCTGGTGATGCTGGTCTATCTGCTGTTCGTGCTGGTGCCGATCTACTGGCTCGTCAACATGTCGTTCAAGTCGAACCGGGAAATCCTCGGCGGACTGACGCTCTGGCCCACGGCGCCGACGCTGGACAACTACCGGGTCATCTTGACCGAGCCGACCTGGTACATGAGCTACCTGAACTCCCTGAGCTATGTCTCGATGAACATGCTGATCTCGCTGCTGGTGGCGTTGCCGGCCGCCTATGCGTTCTCGCGCTATCGCTTCCTGGGCGACAAGCACATGTTCTTCTGGCTGCTGACCAACCGGATGGCACCACCGGCGGTGTTCCTGCTGCCGTTCTTCCAGCTCTACTCGGCGGTGGGGCTGTTCGATACGCCGATCGCGGTGGCCCTGGCGCACTGCCTGTTCAACGTGCCGCTGGCGGTATGGATTCTCGAGGGTTTCATGTCGTCGGTGCCCAAGGAGATCGACGAGACCGCGTATATCGACGGCTACACCTTCCCCAAGTTCTTCATCCGGATTTTCCTGCCGATGATCCGGCCCGGCATCGGCGTCACGGCGTTTTTCTGCTTCATGTTCTCCTGGGTCGAACTGTTGCTGGCGCGGACGCTGACCTCGGTCGATGCCAAACCGATCGTGGCGCAGATGACCCGCACGGTCTCGGCGTCGGGGATCGACTGGGGCGTGCTGGCGGCCGCGGGCGTGGTCGCGCTGCTGCCCGGTATCGCGGTGATCTACTTCGTGCGCAACCACGTGGCCAAGGGCTTCGCCCTGGGACGCGTCTGATCCGTTCGTCCAGAGAGAGGGGGAGTCACCATGGGTTGGATGGCCTGGACACTACCGACGGCACTGTTCTTTGCCGCGATCGCGGCACTGCTGGTGGCGATGACGGTCTGGCAGACCGTATCGCCCGGCCGAGAGCGCAAGGGCTTCCTGCCGATCTCCACGTCTCGGGGCGATCGGCTGTTCATTGGTCTGCTGGCGGCGGCATACGGCCATTTGCTGGTTCTGGCACTGACCGACTGGCCGCTCTGGGTCGCGACGGCGATCTGCGTGGCAGGAATGGCAATCATCATGAAATGGGGGTAACGCATCGACCAGGGATCATTGCTCTTCGGATAGCGCCAAGACAGCAAATGCAGCATAACAACGAGGGTTAACGCTATGTTCGATATCAAGCACGCCGGATCGCGACGCCGGGCGCCACTGGGCATCGGCATCGGCCTTGCGGGTCTGATGGCCGTTTCGGGAACCGCGATCGCCGACCAGTATCAGGACGCCGCCAAACGCTGGCTGGGTGACGAGTTCAAGACGTCGACGCTCACGCCCGAGCAGCAGATGGCCGAGATGCAGTGGTACATCGACGCCGCCAAACCGTTCCGTGGCATGCAGATCAACGTCGTGTCGGAGACGCTCACCACCCACAAGTACGAGTCCGAGGTGCTGGCCCGCGCCTTCAGCGAGATCACCGGCATCCAGTTGAAGCACGACCTGATCCAGGAAGGGGACGTGATCGAGAAGCTGCAGACCCAGATGCAGTCCGGTCGCAACATCTACGACGCCTACGTCAACGATTCCGACCTGATCGGTACCCATTTCCGCTACGGCAAGGTGGTGCCGCTTTCCGACATGATCGAAGGCGACGGGGCCGAAGTGACTTCGCCGACGCTGGATCTGGATGATTTCATCGGGCTCTCGTTCACCACCGGGCCGGACGGCAAGGTCTATCAACTGCCCGACCAGCAGTTCGCCAATCTCTACTGGTTCCGCGCCGACTGGTTCGACGACCCTGATCTCAAGGCGCGCTTCAAGGAAAAGTACGGCTACGAACTGGGCGTACCGGTGAACTGGTCGGCCTACCAGGACATCGCCGACTTCTTCACCAATGACGTCCACGACATCGACGGCCAGCGTGTCTATGGCCACATGGACTACGGCAAGAAGGATCCCTCGCTGGGATGGCGCTTCACCGACGCCTGGTTCTCGATGGCCGGGGCCGGCGACAAGGGCATCCCCAACGGCCTGCCGGTGGACGAGTGGGGGATTCGGGTCGAGGATTGTCGGCCGGTGGGCTCGAACGTCACCCGAGGTGGTGCCACCAACGGTCCGGCCGCGGTGTTCGCCACCCAGAAGTACATCGACTGGCTGCACGCCTACGCGCCGCCGGAAGCCCAGGGCATGACGTTCTCGGAAGCGGGACCGGTGCCGGCGCAGGGCAACGTCGCCCAGCAGATCTTCTGGTACACGGCTTTTACCGCCGATATGACCCAGCCGGGCCTGCCGGTGGTCAACGAGGATGGCACGCCCAAGTGGCGGATGGCGCCGTCGCCGGTGGGGCCGTATTGGGAGGACGGCATGAAGAAGGGCTATCAGGACGTGGGGGCCTGGACCTTCATGAAATCGACGCCCGAGAAGAACCGTCTCGCGGCCTGGCTCTATGCCCAGTTCGTGACCTCGAAAACGGTCTCGCTGCAGAAGACGCTGGTGGGGCTGACACCGATCCGGGAGTCCGACATCCAGTCCCAGGCGATGACCGATGCCGCACCGAAGCTGGGTGGCCTGGTCGAGTTCTACCGCAGCCCGGCGCGACTGCAGTGGTCGCCGACCGGCACCAACGTGCCGGACTATCCCAAGCTGGCGCAGCTGTGGTGGCAGTATATTTCCCAGGCCGTCAGCGGCGAGACCAGCGCGCAGCAGGCCCTGGATGGGTTGGCGGACGCCCAGGATCGCATGATGGAGCGTCTGGAGCGGGCCAATGTCCAGCCGAACTGCGGGCCAAAGCTGAACGAACCCCGCGATGCGCAGTATTGGCTGGATCAGCCCGGCGCGCCCAAGCCCAAGCTCGACAACGAGAAGCCGCAGGGCAAGACCGTCCCCTACGCCGAGATGGTGAAATCCTGGCAGGAGAGTTAAGGATAGGGGCCGTACTCGATATAAGTGATTGCTGTCGCCTGGGCGGCGACCTTCCCGCCGGTTCTCCGGCGGGATTTTTTTGTCCCACCGACCCGTAACGGCCTATTCTGCACCTCGCTCTCACGACTTTTGCCCGGGCGATAGATAACATGGGGGGATAGCAGGAGTAGACCATGCCATTCAACTCGCTTTTCGAACACATTCACCAGTTACCCAGCGTTCCCGCTGTCGTCACCGAGCTGATTGCCAGCCTGGACAACGACAGAATCAGTGTTCACCGTGTTTCCGCCACCATTCACAAAGATCCCAACCTGAGCCTGAAGCTGCTTCGTTCGGCCAACTCCGTGCGATACGGCGTAGGGCGCAACGTGGCGACGATCGACGACGCCCTGCTGCTGCTGGGATTCGATCGCGTGCGCACGCTCGTCATCGCCTCGGGCATGGTCGGCATGCTCAAGGACGTCCCCGGGCTCGATCGCAAGGCGTTCTGGCGTGAATCGTTCATGGTCGCCAATCTCAGCCGCACGATTGTCCGTCACAGTCAGTTGGGCGATCTGGCACCGGAGACCGCGTTCACCTGCGGCATCCTGCATCACGTGGGATCGGCGTTGATGCACATCGCCGATCCGGAAACCATGCGACGAATCGATGCGCTGGTGGCCCAAGGTGCCCCTCGCGCCGAGCTGGAAGCCAACCAGTTCGGCTACACGTTCAGCGAGGTGGGTGCCGAGCTGGGCCGTCGCTGGCGGTTCCCGGAGACCATCTGCAACGCGCTGACCTACCAGGACAAGCCGCTGGATGCCGTGCCTTTCTCGCCCTACGCCGCTGCCGTGCACCTGGCGATCGGGCTCTACCACAATATCGCCAGCGGGCGCCGGGAGGAGCACGCCCTGGGCGAGATGCCGCGGGAGGTTCGTCGGCCGCTGGCGTTGGATCTGCTGGCGCTCTATGAAGATATCCTGCAACTGGTGCGCTCGGACGACGAACTGGGTGTCTTCCTGGATTGAGGCCGGGCTTCCGTGCCTCAATCCAGGGGGATGGGGTACTCGCCTTCAGGCGGGCGGCGGCAGGTCGCTGGCGTCGCTGAACACGCGACACAGGCGTTCGATACCGGCCTGGTCCGCGTGGCTGAAGCGCGCAGGCACCGGGCTGTCGATATCCAGCACCCCCCAGACCTTTTCACCCAGGAGAATCGGCACCACCAGTTCGGAACGGGAGGCGGCATCGCAGGCGATATGGTCCGGAACGGCGTGGACATCGTCGACTCGCTGGGTCTGGCGCGAGCGTGCCGCGGCACCGCAGACGCCTTTCGAGAACGGGATCGGGTTGCAGGCGGGCAGGCCCTGGAAGGGGCCCAGAATCAGCGTCTCGGGCTGGCGCTGGAGGTAGAAGCCGACCCAGTTCAGGTCGTCGAGGGCCTGCATCAGGAAGGCGCTGGTCTGGGCTGCGTTGGTCAGCCAGTCGCGCGTGTCCAGAAGCGCTGTCAGTTGACGCTCGAGGAGATCGTAATCGGTCATCGTGGATGTCCTTCGGGGGTGGAACGGGCAGGGGCAGGGCGGAAACGAAAACCAGCGCCGAGGCGCTGGTTTCGTGATGATCATGATGTCTGGCTCGTCACATTGGTGACGCCGCCGTGATCATTTCCAGCCGGCAACGGCGCCCCCCTGGAACAGCTCCTGGGCCTTGTCGGCGACCGCGTCGGACTGGTAGGCCTTGACCAGCTCCTGAATCTCCTTGCGGTCCTGGTCGCCGCCCCGCACGACGATCAGATTGACATAGGGGGAGTCCGGGCCTTCCTTGATCAGCGCATCGTCCAGGGTCAAGCCGGCGGGCTGGGTGAAGGTGCTGTTGATGAAGGCCATATCGACGTCCTGCAGCACGCGCGGCATCTGGGCGGCCTCGATCTCCTTGAACGAGTAGTCGTGCGGGTTCTCGGTGATGTCGATCGGCGTCGCTTCCAGATTCTCGGCATCGTCGAGCGTGATCAGCCCGTGCTTGTCGAGCAGGATCAGCGACCGCCCTTCGTTGGTCGGGTCGTTGGGCACGGCGATCGTCGCGCCGTCCGGCAGCTCGTCGATGCTGTCGTACTTGGCGGAGTAGGCGCCGATCGGATAGACGAACGTCTTGCCGGCGATGGCGAAGTCGTAGCCGCGGTCGTTGACCATCGACTGCATGTAGGGTTCGTGCTGATAGGCGTTGGCGTCCAGGCTGCCGTCGGCGAGCGCGGCATTGGGCGTCACGTAGTCGGTGAACTCGACGATCTCGACATCGAGGCCGTACTTCTCCTTGGCGACCTGCTTGGCCACCTGCATCACATCGGTCTCGGGGCCGGCCATGGTACCGACCTTGATGGTGTCGGCGGCTTGCGCGGCGCTTGCGACCAGCCCAAGGCTCAGTGCGGCGGCGCTCAGCGTACGTGTCAGTGAAATCGGCATTTGGCGACATTCTCCCTGATGATGAGACGTTCGGGCATGGATTCGAATGCCCGGTGACCGCTGAAATATAACGGAATAACGGCGATCACGGTAATTCATTCTGGTTATGAGTCTAGTGAGGCTCGACGATCACTTGTGATCGCTTTTGCGCACCAGATAGTCCCCCAGGCTCTGGAACAGCTGCACCATGACCACCAGCACCACCACGGTGATCAGCATCACGGTGGGGTTGAAGCGGTTGTAGCCGTAGCGGATACCCAGGTCACCGAGCCCGCCGCCGCCCACGGCGCCGGCCATGGCGGAGTAGCTGACCAGGGCGACGATGGTGATCGTCAGGCCGTTGATGATGCCGCCACGCGCCTCCGGCAGCAGCACCTTCATGATGATCTGCATCGGCGTCGCGCCCATCGATTGGGCGGCTTCGACCAGGCCGGGCGAGACCTCGTTGAGCGCACCCTCGACCAGCCGGGCGACGAACGGGATGGCGGCGATGGTCAGCGGCACGGCGGCGGCGTTGGTGCCGATGGAGCTGCCGACGATCAGGCGGGTGAAGGGAATGATCGCCACCAGCAGGATGATGAACGGTACCGAGCGGCCGACGTTGGTGACGACACCGAGCACCGTGTTGACCACCGGCTGCGCCAGGATCTGGCGCGGCCGCGTCACGTAGAGCAGCACCCCGAGCGGGACGCCGGCCAGCGCCGACAGAATGCCGGCGACGGCAACCATGTAAAGTGTCTCCAGCGTGGACTGCCAGACGAGATCAATCAGTGCGCTGGACATGGCCCAGTACCTCCACATGCAGATCAAAGGATTCGAGTGTCGCCAGGGCTTCGCGGGTCTGCGTGTCGCTGCCCATCAGCTCGGCGATCATCAGGCCCAGCGTACGTCCCTGAATGGATTCGACCTTGGCCTGCAGGATGCTGACGTCGATGCCGTGCTCCCGTGCCAGTCGCGAGATCAGCGGCGTGGCGACGCTGTCGCCCGAGAACGTCAGCCTCACCACCGGGTGGGTATTCGGTCCGGCCTCCGGCTCGAGACGCTCGATCAGGGCCTGGGGCGCTTCCAGCTTGAGGAAGTCGTTCAGGAACTCCCGTCCCAGCTGCGTGCCGGGCGCGGTGAAGAAGTCGCCCACGTCCGCGTCCTCGACCAGACGTCCGTCGGAGATCAGCCCCACGCGATGGCAGATGGTCTTCACTACCTCCATCTCGTGGGTGATCAACAGGATGGTCAACCCAAGCTGTCGATTGATCTCCTGCAGCAGCGACAGGATCGATGCCGTCGTCTGCGGATCGAGCGCCGAGGTCGCTTCGTCGCACAGCAGCACCTTGGGCCGGCTGGCCAGGGCGCGGGCGATGGCCACGCGCTGTTTCTGGCCGCCCGAGAGTTGTGCCGGATACTGCTTCGTCTTGTCCGCCAGCCCCGTCATCTCCAGCAGCGGCAGCACGCGCTCGCGGATGGTCTGGCGCGACTGGCCCATCAGCTCCAGCGGCAGTGCCACATTGTCGTAGACGGTGCGGTTGGTGAGCAGATTGAAGTGTTGAAAAATCATGCCGCACTGATGCCGTGCCTGACGCAGGGCGGCGGCGTCCATGGCGGTGAGTTCCTGCCCGTCGATGACGACGCGGCCGGCGGTGGGCCGCTCGAGCAGGTTGACGCAGCGGATCAGCGTCGACTTGCCGGCGCCCGAGAGGCCGATGACGCCGTGAATCGTGCCCTTGGGTACCTGCAGGTCGATCTCTTTCAGCGCCTGCACGGCCCCGGGCCCGCTGCCGTAGGTTTTGGAAACGTTGTCCAGTGTGATCATTGGGCGTGTCGAAAGCGTCTGTCTGGGTGTCGGGAGGGAGCGGGGCGGCGTGGCGTGAAGTCAGCGCATCATCGGCTACGGCCCCGCGTCGATGAGCGCGATAGTATACGGATCTCGCGGAGTCCGGGCGACCGCTGCGGTGCGTTTGCGCCGGCAGCGCCGCGAGTCAGGCGTCGCCGTTCGTCCGCGGTAGCAAACCGCCCAGCACGATGCGTTGAATATTGTCGACCGTGGCTTCGAAGAAATCGGGGTCGGCTAGCGTCCTGCCGGAAATCGCCTCGATCTGGACGGCGAAGTCGGCGTAGTGCTGGGTGGTTCCCCACAGCAGGTATATCAGGTGATGCGGATCGACCGGCAGCAGACTGCCGTCAGCGATCCAGCCCTCGATGACCTTCGATTTCTCCTCGACCAGCGCGCGCAAGTGGTGTCGCAGCGCTTCCTTCAGCAGTGGTGCACCCTGGATCATCTCCAGGCAGAAGAGGCGCGACGCCTGCACGTGATCCCTCGACAGCTCGACCTTGAAACGAATGTAGTGACCGATCGCGGCTTCCGGGGGCTGATCGGCGTCGATGGCGCGCATCGGCTCCAGCCAGGTCTCCAGGATCTGCTGAAGGACCGAAACGTAGAGCTTCTCCTTGGAGGGGAAGTAGTAGAGCAGGTTGGTCTTGGAGACCCCGGCCTGGTCGGCGATGGCATCCAGGCTGGCGCCGCGTAGGCCGAACCGGGAAAACAGCGTCAGCGCGGCATCGCGAATACGTTGCTTGCGGGCTTCGCTGGCGGCGGCACGGCCAGGGGAGGCGGCGGTGGCTGGCGTGATTGACGTCATGAGCCTCCTGGCTGGCGGGTATCTGAATGGCTTGGCGGTTCTCCACCCCTGGCGTCGAACCACGGCCATGACAGGTCGATAACATTCGCTGGCACTTTACCACGTCGATTCCGGCCTGGCGCTATCGAGGCCGACCGGCGGCCGGATAATCGTCGCCGCCGGGGGAAGGCCGTCGCCGCCGGTCGAAGATGTGGGGACGAGATCCGGCAGGCGCGTTCCGCTGCGGCCGATTCATGCCCGGTGAGGCCGGCATGCTAGAATTCCCGATCTCTGCCGCCGAGGGCGTCTGCCTTCGTTGGTTCGTCATCCGTTGAGGCCAGGAGGGGGCATGTTTACCGGGATCGTGCAGGATGTGGGGACCGTAGTGGCCATCGAGGCGCGTGAGCAGCTGCACACGCATGTGGTATCGATGTCGCCGGCGATGCGCGAGGGTCTGACGCTGGGCGCGTCGGTGTCACACAACGGTTGCTGTCTGACGGTGACGGCGATCGAGGGCGAGAACGTCAGTTTCGACCTGATGCGCGAGACGCTGCGCTTGACCAACCTGGGTGACCTCGTCGCCGGAGATCGGGTCAACCTCGAGCGCGCGGCGCGCTTCGGCGACGAGATCGGCGGCCATTCCATGTCCGGCCACGTCATGGCGATGGCCAGACTGGTGGAGATCGACGAGGCGCCTAACAATCGCCGACTGTGGTTCGAACTGTCGCCGGACCTGGCGCGATTCGTGTTCGACAAGGGGTACATCGGGATCGATGGCATCAGCCTGACAGTGGGCGCCGTGGAGCCGGAGCGCTTCTGCGTCAACCTGATCCCGGAGACGCTGGCGAGGACCACGATCGGAGAGCGCTCGCTGGGGGATCGGGTCAATGTCGAGATCGATCCCCAGACCCAGGCGATCGTCGAGACCGTGGAGCGGGTACTGGCCGGCCGCGCCTGAGCGACCGGTTCGGCGCTGGCGGCACGCTCGGGCACCGACGATGCAGGCGTTCCCGAGCAGGTCGCACCGTGGCGCCGGCTTGGGTAACATGGACGCCTTTGCGCCAGGATTTATCGTTCCGCGATGGTCATCCCCGGGCGCGCCGTGTTCGGTCAATGGAGTTTCTTCGATGAGCAGCAGCATCTACGGCGACTATATCAAGTCGGTCATTCGCACCGTACCCGACTGGCCCCAGCCCGGCGTCAATTTTCGTGACATCACGCCGCTGCTCCAGAACAGCGCCGCCTTCCGCAAGCTGATCGACAGTTTCGTGCACCGCTACCAGGAGCTCGAGGTCGATGCCATCGCGGCGATCGATGCACGAGGATTCATCGTCGGCGCGCCGCTGGCCTATGAACTGGGCTGCAGCTTCGTGCCGGTGCGCAAGAAGGGCAAGCTGCCATTCCGCACCATCAGCGAAACCTACACCCTCGAGTACGGCGAATCGACGGTGGAGCTGCATGCCGATGCCTTTCGCGAGCAGGACCGGATCGTGCTGATCGACGACATCATTGCCACCGGCGGCACCATGCTGGCGGCCGCATCGCTGATTCAGCGCAGCGGCGGGCATGTCGTCGAGACCGCGACCATCCTCGACCTGCCGGAGCTGGGGGGCTCGACCAAGATTCGCGAAGCGGGCTACAGCGTCTTCGCGGTCTGCAGCTTCACCGAGGACGAATAGGCCCCTCGTCATCCAACGCGAGCCACGATGCCGTCATCGATCGATGGCGGCCCGACCCATTGCCTGGACCCGCCATGACCGCCAATCGTTACCAGCATCATTTCACCGTTTCCTGGGATCAGATTCATCGCGACGTCAGGGCGCTCTGCCATCGACTCGTCGAGCGCGACTTCGTGGGGATCGTCGCGATCACTCGCGGCGGCCTGATTCCGGCGGCGTTGATCGCCCGCGAACTCAACATCCGCCTGATCGATACCGTCTGCATCAAGAGCTACGACGAGCAGTCGCAGGGGAAGCTGGACGTGATGAAGGGCGTCGACCACGATGGCGACGGCTGGCTGCTGGTCGATGACCTGGTCGATACCGGCAAGACGGCCCGTGCCGTGCGCGACATGCTGCCCAAGTCCCATTTCGTCACCGTCTACGCCAAACCCGAAGGACGACCGCTGGTCGATCAGTATCTGACCGAGGTGGCACAGGATTGCTGGATCCAGTTCCCGTGGGATCTGGGGCACGCCTACGTCGAGCCGCTGGTCGATCAGGTTCGTCCACCCAAATCCTGACCGCTGCGGAGCGAATCCATGGCCCAGTCGCCCTTACCCGACAGCTGGAACGCCTATCTCGGCGATGAATTTCGTGCCCCCTACATGCAGGCGCTGCGTCAATTTCTCGCCCAGGAAAAGGCGGCCCACAAGGTCATCTATCCCCACTCGTCCCACTGGTTTCGCGCCTTCGAACTGACGCTGCTGGAGCGTGTCAAGGTGGTGATCCTGGGACAGGATCCCTATCACGGGCCCCACCAGGCCCACGGGCTCTGTTTCTCGGTACGCCCCGGGGTACCGACACCGCCATCGCTGCAGAACATCTACAAGGAGCTGGCCAGCGACGTCGGTACCGCGCCGGTCAATCACGGCTTTCTCGAAAGCTGGGCCCGACAGGGCGTGATGCTGCTGAACAGCGTGTTGACCGTGGAGCAGGGCAATGCCGGTTCCCACCGCAATCGCGGCTGGGAGACCTTCACCGATCGTGCCATCCAGGTGATCAACGAGCATTGCGACGGTGTCGTCTTCCTGCTGTGGGGCAGTTACGCCCAGAAGAAGGCGAGCTTCGTCGATCGCGGCAAGCACCTGGTGCTGCACGCGCCGCACCCGTCGCCGCTGTCGGCGCATCGCGGCTTCTTCGGCACTCGCCACTTTTCCCAGGCCAACGATTTTCTCCAGTCGCGGGGCCTGGAGCCGATCGATTGGCAGTTGCCTGCCAGCGTCGCCTGACCCCTGGCAGGTCGCGTACAATATCGGTGTTTCCCATTTTGACGAAGGCGTCGATCATGAGTGTGCACCCCATCTCCCATCCCCTGGTCAAACACAAGCTCGGACTGATGCGTGCGGCGGACATCAGTACCAAGAGCTTCCGTGAACTGGCCTGCGAGGTGGCCAAGTTGCTGACCTACGAGGCGACAAAGAACCTGGAGATGGAGCCGGCGACGATCGAGGGCTGGAACGGCTCCCCGATCGAGGTCGAACAGATCAAGGGCAAGAAGGTCACCATCGTGCCGATCCTGCGTGCCGGCCTGGGAATGCTGGACGGCGTCACCGACCTGATCCCCAGTGCGCGGATCAGTGTCGTGGGTCTCTACCGGAACGAGGGGACGCTGGAGCCGGTGCCCTATTTCGAGAAGTTCGTCAGTGCCCTGGACGAGCGCCTGGCGATCGTGATCGATCCCATGCTGGCCACGGGCGGATCGATGGTGACGACGTTGGACATGCTCAAGGCGCGGGGCTGCCAGCAGATCAAGGTCATCGTGCTGGTGGCGGCGCCGGAGGGCATCGAGCGGGTCCAGAAGGCGTATCCCGAGATCGAGATATACACCGCGTCTGTCGACGAACGACTCGACGAGAATGGCTATATCGTTCCGGGACTGGGCGACGCCGGCGACAAGATCTTCGGTACCCGGTGATCGAGCGAACCGACGTCACGGGGGTGCTGCTGGCCGGCGGCCGCGGACAGCGCATGGGCGGTGTCGACAAGGGGTGGGTAGAGTTCGACGGCCTGCCGCTGGTCACACAGGTGCTGCAGCGTCTGTCGCCGCAGGTGGGTCGCGTCGTGATCAGCGCCAATCGCCATCTCGGGCGCTATCGTCGGCTGGGTCACGCCGTCGTCACGGATTCGCTGCCCGACTATCCGGGGCCGCTGGCCGGCGTACTGGGCGCCCTGCGGGAAGTTTCCACGCCGTGGATACTACTGGCGCCGGTGGACATGCCCTGGCTTCCCGTCGATACCTTGAGCCGGCTCTCGGGTGCGATCGGCGAGGCGGATATCGCGGTCGCCCACGATGGCAGGCGACTGCAGCCTCTGGTGGCGCTGATACGCAGCTCCCTGGGCGCGGATCTGTCGCAATGGCTGGCGGCGGGCGGCGGCCGGGTCGTCAGCTGGTACGATCGCCACCGCTGGATTCAGGTCGATTTCCCCGCCCAGGAAGCGCAGTTCGCCAACCTCAATACCCCCGGCGAGGTCGAGCTGGCGGGGCGCGCCCAGGGTGGCCACGCCAGCTCGCCGGGTAGTTGCCATGAGTGACACCATCGACATGCCCGCCTGCGACGTTCCTCTGCTGGGAATCGCCGCCTGGAGCGGAACCGGCAAGACGACGCTACTGGAGACCCTGTTGCCCCTGCTTCGGGCGCGGGGTTGGCCGGCAGCCGTCATCAAGCACGCGCATCACGACTTCGATATCGACAAGCCCGGCAAGGACAGTCATCGCCTGCGCGAGGCGGGAGCGACACCCATGGTGGTGGCCTCCGGCCGGCGTTTCGCGCTCATGATGGAAACGCCCGGGCAGCAGGAGCCTGACCTGCCCGCGCTGGTGGCGCAGGTCGCCAGCTTGAAGCCGAGGTTGATTCTGGTCGAGGGGTTCAAGCGCTGGCCGATTCCGAAGCTGGAACTTTATCGCAGCGATTCCGACCAAGCGTGGGCGGCGGAACAGGATCCCTGGGTGCAGGCCGTGGCCTACAAGCCAGACGAGGTGCCCCCCGGAACGCTCGCCCGCCTGCCGACGGGGCTCCCCCGTCTGAACCTGGACGATCCGGGGGAGATCCTGACCTGGGTCGTCGACTGGGCCGCTGCCTGGCAGCCCAGGGCGCAACGCTGAACGACCGGCGTCGTCATCGCCGGGATCGTTGCATCGCCGGCATCCGGTGGCGGATGCGCGGCAGGCACCGGCGCGACGATCAAGCTACACTTGATGTTTGATCCAACGATGGAAAACGAGGCGAGTTCAGCATGACTCTCACGCATCTCAATGCGCGTGGCGAAGCCCACATGGTCGATGTCGCCGACAAGCAGGAGACGCGGCGTGAAGCCCGGGCCCGTGGCTCGGTTCACATGCAGGCTTCGACGCTGGCGCTGCTGGCCGATGGCGATCTGCCCAAGGGCGACGTACTGGCCACGGCCAGGATCGCCGGCATTCAGGCGGCGAAGCGGACCCACGAATTGATTCCGCTTTGCCACGCATTGGCCCTGTCCAAAGTCAGCCTCGAGTTCACCCTGGACGCTGCGGAAAACTGCGTTCACGTCGAGGCGTTCTGCCGTCTCAATGGTCGTACCGGGGTCGAGATGGAGGCATTGACGGCGGTTTCCGTGGCCTGCCTGACGCTCTACGACATGTGCAAGGCGGTCGACAGGGGCATGATCATCGACGGGGTTCGCCTCGAGCAGAAGAGCGGCGGCCGCTCGGGAGACTGGTCGCGGCAGGCCGCACTCGACTCCCCGCCGGCCTCTTCCGGGGAGGGCGGGGCCGCGGCGCCGACCAAGACGTTGAGAGTGCAGTTCCTGGCAGAGCTCAGGGAGCGCCTCGGGACCGGTGAATACCATCTGGAGTGGGAAAGACTCCCTTCGCCCGATATCGCGGGCGTCAAGTTGGCGCTGATCGAGCGGGACCCCAAGTTCAAGGCGCTCCTGGACCAGCGCGTCCTTTGCGCATGCAACGAAGCCATGAGTCAGGACGGAGCCGCCATTTCACCGGGGGACGAGATCGCTTTCTTTCCGCCGGTCACCGGCGGTTGAGCGTACAGAGTCCACCATGAAAATTGCGATTAGCGTACAGAAGGCGACCTTCGACACGGAAGCGGAGCAGCGTCGTTTGACAGCGGGGCGTCTGGATGTCGGTGCCGTCGTCAGTTTCACGGGCCGGGTAAGAGATGCCAACGAGAGGCCGGATGTCACGGCTCTGACGCTGGAACACTTTCCCGGCATGACGGAAAAGTCGCTCCATGAAATCGCGCTCGAAGCCGGTGAGCGTTGGACGCTGCAGGCCGTCACCATCATTCATCGCGTTGGCCGTCTCGAGCCTGGAGATGCCATCGTGCTGGTCATGACGGCCAGCCCGCATCGCCGTGCCGCATTCGAGGCGTGCGATTTCATCATGGATTACCTGAAAACGCGGGCTCCTTTCTGGAAAAAAGAGCATACCGACAGCGGCTCTTACTGGGTGTCCGAGCGGCCGAGCGATCGCGAGGCCGCCAAACGCTGGGAGCTTTCATGACCGATTTGATCGACAAGTTTTCACGCCACGTCCGTTATGTACGGATCTCGGTAACGGATCGGTGCGATTTTCGCTGTGTCTACTGCATGAGCGAAGAGATGACGTTCCTGCCCCGGGACCAGGTCCTGTCGCTGGAGGAGCTCTACCAGGTCGCGCGCGCCTTTACCGAGCTCGGCGTGGAGAAGATCCGGTTGACCGGTGGCGAGCCGCTGGTGCGAAGAGGTATCGGTGATCTGGTGACCAATATCGGCACCTTGCCGGGGTTGAAGGATTTCGCCATGACGACCAATGGCGCCGGACTGCGTCGTCATGCCCAGGCTCTTTACAGCGGCGGTATGACCCGCCTCAATATCAGTCTGGATTCCCTCGACCCCGAGAGGTTCAAGCGGTTGACGCGAACCGGGGATCTGGAGCGGGTGATCGATGGGATTCACGCGGCCCAGGACGCTGGCTTCGAGCGAATCAAGCTGAATGCGGTCATACTTCGCGGCCGCAACGACGATGAAGTGCTCGATCTGGTAGAGTTCGCCCGCGACGAGAAGCTGGATATCAGCTTTATCGAGGAGATGCCGCTGGGCGACGTGTCTGACCACTCCCGGGGAGAAACCTTCTATTCGAGCGATGAGGTCCAGACACGAATCGAGTCCCGTTACCCCCTCATGCCGTCACCCGAGAGCACATTGGGTCCCTCGCGATATTTCCGCATGCCCGATAGTGATTGTCGGGTCGGCTTCATCTCGCCCCATAGCCATAACTTCTGCAGTACCTGCAATCGGGTTCGTGTCACGGTTGAAGGCCGGCTGCTACTGTGTCTGGGGAACGAGCATTCCGTGGATCTACGCGAAACCCTGCGGCGCTATCCCGGTCAACTGGAGCCGCTCAAGGAGCAGATTATAGCGGCCATGGATTTGAAGCCGGAACGTCATCACTTTTCGACGGATGGCGATGTACAAGTCGTTCGCTTCATGAATATGACGGGCGGTTAAAACCCATTCTCGTCAAACCTCGAGCCACTTGTGGGAGTAAAGGCACGCGAATAAGGCGTGCCTTTTTGATTTAATTTCTTGCCAAGAAGGGTGGTAAGAATATACTTTCATCAAAACAACCGGTGTAATGCCGTATTGGAATCCAGCAAGGAGAGGACGATGTCCACCGAGTCATTGGAACGCATCGCTCGCAATAAGAATGTGGCTCGCGCCGCCGCCCGTCAGTTGAGCATGGAACAACTGCACAAACTGTCGGAAGTCATCGGGGAAGTGATCGAGCAAAAGCAGCAGGAAGATCACGAGCGCCAGAAAGAGGAAGCCGACAAGCAGAAGAAGTTGGCCGAGATTCGAGAGGCGATGAACAACGCTGGATTGTCGATGGATGATTTGGTCGGCGAACAGCCGCGCAAGCGTCGCGGTCGGCCGCCCAAGAACGCCAGCAAGAACTGAGGATATGCCACGGGCCCGGGGTGGCATGATGTAGAGACATTCCCGAGCAGGTATTCCCGGAAAAGCGCGTCCTGCCACTCGGCAGACGCGCTTTTCTGGTTTCTGTCTCTGACAGTTGATGCCCATCGAAGCCCATCGAAGCCCATCGAAGCCCATCGAAGAGAGTCATGGCCAGGGAAGAATCGATCATGCCAGGCGCGTGGACGACTCTCTCCCCGATCTCTTTTGCGCTAGGGGGCTGTGCGCACTTCGTACTCCGGCTGCGGATCGGCGGGCATCAGTTGCAGATGGATCTCCAGCGATGTGGGCAGGTGTTCGTGAAGCCACTCGCGTAGTGGCCCGAAGAGTTGCTGGCGGAGCTGGAGTAACGTCTCCGCCGTGATGGCGTCTATCCGCTCGTCCAGCCAGTCGGCCAGCGCGTCTTCATCCAGTGGAAGCGATATCTCGCTGTCCCACAACATCTGCCCGATGCGGGTCCAGCCGGTCTCGGTCGGCAAGACATTCAGCGCGATCGACAGCGACTTGGCGTGCCGGCGGGCCGACACCGGGTGCGAGCGCTCTCCGGGGCGCATCCTGGAAGCGATGAGCTGAGGCCTGAGATGGTGCGTGCTGCTGTGCGCCAGGGTCTCCGCATCCAGAGACAGCACGACACCATTCTTGACCAGTTGGGGAACGCGGATGCCCATGGCAGACGCCAAGTCACGGTGCGCTTGCTGATGGGAAGCCTCCCCATGGACCGGCAACAGCATCTTCGGTCGTAACCACCGGTAGAGTTGGCGCAGCTCTTCGCGGGCCGGGTGCCCCGAGGCGTGAAGCGCGGGATCGGTATGCTCGTCGTGGACATTGACGCCGAGACGCTTGAAACCGGCCTTGAGGCGTGCAATGGGACGTTCGTTACCCGGGATGGCGCGAGCCGAGAAGATGACATCGTCGTCAGCCAGCAGGTCGAGAGCGGGGTGCCGTCCCTGCGACATGCGAGACAGGGCCGAGCGGGGCTCTCCCTGGCTTCCGGTCGCGATGACAAGGACCTCTTCGGGATAGAGATACCCCAGGTCATGCGCCGGGACCCGGGGCGGAAAATCGTCGAGGTAGCCCAGTTGGGTGGCGATCGACACCATCCGTTCCATCGAGCGTCCCAGCAGCGCCACGCGGCGGTTGGTGCGTTCGGCGATCGCCCCCAGCGCCTTGATACGCGCGATATTGCTGGCGAAACAGCTGACCACGACGCGCCCCCGGCATGCCCGGATGACCGATTCCAGGGCCTCGGCGGCTTCCGTCTCGCTGCGGGAATGTCCTTCCACGTCGGCATTGGTCGAGTCGGCCACGACGAGGTCCACCGGCGCCAGCGCCTGGAACTGGGCGGCGGAGAAGGGCGCGCCGATGAGAGGGTGCTCATCCAGTTTCCAGTCGCCGGTATGCAGCACCTTGTAGCGCGGCGTGATGATGGAGAGAGCGCAACTTTCCGGTATCGAGTGAGTCACCGGCAGGAATGTCACCTCGAAAGGGCCGGTGGTCACTCGGTTGCCGGGCTGAATGGTCTGCAGGGCGTCGACCCTCAGGCCCTGTTCGGCGAACTTGGCCCGCAGCATCTCGATCGCCAGGGGCGTGGCGTAGACCGGGCAGTTCCAACGAGGCCATATCCAGGCCAGGGCACCGAGATGGTCCTCATGGCCATGGGTGATGAAGACCGCGGAGGGGACCATGGCGTTCGCTGACAAATGTTCGACATCGGGAATCTGGAGGGGCTGATCCGGCAGGTCCTGGCGAATCGTCATGCCGCAATCCACGGCGATCCAGTGACCCTCATGGCCGTAGAGCGACAGATTCATGCCGATTTCACCGCATCCTCCCAGTGGATGGAACAGCAGCGGGGGATAAGTACGAGGGCGGATCTGTGCGCGCGGACGGAACATCGGCATCCTTGTAGGAGGAAATCTCGTTCCACTATAAGTCATGCGTCTCGGCGCGCTCAAACGGGCGGCGACGCTGGTCGACGCTCGCGAGTGGGGTACAATGCGCAATCCATCGAGGCGCAGCGTCACCCGGCGCCGGGTCTGGAGCTGTCGCCGACCAACCCTTTCTTCCGGTCGCGGAGGCGCCATGACCGCGGGTCGTCGAGGTTCCGCTTTCGATGGCACGACGCCGAAGCGTCGGAGTTCGGGTCGGCAGCCGTGCCCAATGATCAGTTCGAGCGCTTTTTTTACATCCAGAGTTCTTTCAGAAAGCGCTCCCGCGTTAACAGAGTGTCCTCACAGTTATGTCGCACAACTATCGTCTCATCGTTTCCTGCCCCGACCGCGTCGGTATCGTCTCGCGAGTGTCGAGCTTCATCGCCTCCCAGGAAGGCTCGATCATCGAGGCCAACCAGCACTCCGACCTGGCTACCGGGCGCTTTTTCATGCGCTACGACATTCGCGCCAATGCGCTGAGCGCCCAGGACTTTCGAGTCGCCTTCGCGCCCATCGCCGAGGAGTTCGAGATGAACTGGCGGCTCAGCGACTCCGACCGGCGCCAGCGGGTCGTGGTCATGGTCTCCCGGGAGTCGCACTGTCTGGTCGACCTGCTCTATCGCTGGTCGGCCGGGGAGCTCGATTGCGACATTCCGTGCGTGATCTCCAACCATGACGACCTGCGCGCCATGGTGACCTGGTACGGGATCGACTTTCATCACGTGCCGGTGGATCCGAATGACAAGGCGTCGGCCTTTGCCGAGACCGAGCGCCTGATAACGGCGGCCGAAGCCGACAGCGTGGTATTGGCACGGTACATGCAGATTTTGCCGCCCGATCTCTGCCAGCGGTACGCAGGGCGGGTCATCAATATCCACCACAGCTTCCTGCCGTCGTTTGCCGGGGCCAAGCCTTACCACCAGGCGTTCGAGCGTGGCGTCAAGCTGATCGGTGCCACCTGCCACTATGTCACCGAAGAGCTCGATGCAGGGCCGATCATCGAGCAGGACATCCAGCGGGTATCCCATTGTCATACGCCGCAGGATCTGGTGCGCCTGGGGCGCGATGTGGAAAAGGCCGTGCTCGCCCGCGGGTTGCGATGGCACCTGCAGGATCGTGTACTCATTCACGGCAACAAGACCGTGGTGTTCTCCTGATTCGCAACATTTGATGTTCAGGGCGACGTCGGTTCGTCATCGTCGAACAGGCCCAGCTGGCGCTGCTCCTGCTCCGGCACCAGCCGTACGCCGACACCCAGGAGCCTGACGGGGCGTTCGCCTCGTCGCCATGCACTCTCCAGCAGCTCATGGAAGCGCGCATCGACGATGCCGCGGGCTCCCGTTTCCTGGGTCGTGCTGGAAAAGTCGTCGAAGCGGACCTTGACGAACTGCTTGGCGATGGCGGGATCGCCATGGCGGGCCATGCGCTCGTGCAGCTTCTCGATCAAGGGCTTCAATGCCGTATGGCAATCACTCAGGTGGGGCAGGTCCCGGTCATAGGTCGTCTCGACGCTGACGGACTTGCGTTCACGCGAGACATTGACCGGACGTTCGTCGATGCCGTGAGCCAGCTCGTGAAGACGGCGCCCGAACTTGCCGAAGTGGTCCAGCAGCTTGTCCATCGGCTGGGCCCGCAGATCGGCGCAACTGGCGATTCCGAGCGTGTCGAGTTTGGTGGCGGTCGCCGGGCCGACGCCGTGCAGTTTCCTGACCGGCAGGTCGGTGATGAACGACTCCATCTCCGTCGGCGGAATCACGAACAGGCCGTCGGGCTTGTCCCAGTCGCTGGCGATCTTGGCGAGAAACTTGTTGGGTGCGACGCCGACCGAGATGACGATGCCGGTTCTCGCCAGGGACTCCTCCTTGAGCCAGCGGGCCATCCAGGTGGCACTGCCCTGAAAGCGGGTGACTTCGGTCACGTCCAGGTAGGCTTCATCCAGTGAAAGCGGCTCGACCAGCGGCGTCAGTTCGTGAAAGATGGCCTGGATCTGCTGAGAGACGTCCCGGTATTTGTTGAAGTCGGGCGGTAGCAGCTTCAACTCGGGGCAGAGGCGCAGCGCGCGCGCCGTTGGCATGGCGGAATGGATGCCGAACTTCCGCGCCGGATAGTTACAGGTGGCGATGACCCCCCGTCGCTCGGCACTCCCGCCGATCGCCAGGGGCGTATGGGTCAACGAAGGGTCATCGCGCATCTCCACGGCGGCATAGAAGCAGTCGCAGTCGGCGTGCAGAATCTTGCGCATGGTGCCGGGGGAAAGCCTCAGTGGAGGCCGGAGCCGTTGCCGCCACGAATGACGCCCACGCCGAGCCCCTCGATCTCCAGATGCTGATGCTTCAGATCGAGCACGATCGGCTCGAAATCCGCGTTTTCGGCGATCAGCGTGACGCGGCTGCCCTGGCGCTGGAAGCGCTTGACGGTGACATCGTCCTCCAGCCTCGCCACGACGATCTGACCGTTGCGTATCTCCTGGGTGCGATGAACGGCAAGCAGATCGCCGTCGAAGATCCCGGCGTCCTTCATCGACAACCCCCGCACGCGCAGCAGATAGTCGGCGCTGGGCGTGAAGTAGTCGGCCGGCAGGGGGCAGTAACGGTCGATATGCTCGGTGGCCAGAATCGGGCTGCCCGCGGCGACGCTGCCGATGACCGGCAAGCCCTCGACACTGGCTTCGCCCGGTTCCGGTTCCTGGACGCCGGCTGGCAGCCGAATACCGCGGGAGGTGCCGGGTATCATGCGGATGACGCCTTTGCGGTCCAGCGCGCGCAGGTGTTCCTCGGCGGCATTGGGAGAGCGGAATCCCAGTGCGCGGGCGATCTCGGCTCGTGTCGGCGGATAGCCGAATTCGCCCATCGTCTTGACGATGAAATCGTAGACGTTCTGCTGTCGTGCGGTGAGCGGTCGCGCCATCGTTCTCTCCCGGGCCTTGAAGGTCATCAGGCGTTTGGGGCCTGATTGGATGGTCAGGCATTTATCCCGCTGATCATGGGTCGGATGGCATGGAGCCTGACCCCAGCTAGGCGTGTTCATGCATACAGGCTGGAATTGTATCCAGTCGTTCGCGATGAGGGAAGTCTTTCGGGCCCTGAGTTGGCAATCCCGCGCTCCAGGTCCGACGAAATGCTCGATTGTATGGCTCGTCCCGGAATGATTAGAATCATAATCGTTCTAAGTCGTTGTTCTCTGGCGCGAGGTATGACATGGCCCGACCCGACACCGTTACTCGTATTCTCGATACGGCGGAGGTCCTTTTTGCCGAAAAGGGTTTCGCTGAAACCTCGCTGCGCAACATCACGACTCGCGCCAAGGTCAATCTGGCGGCGGTGAATTATCATTTCGGCTCCAAGAAGGCCTTGATTCAGGCGGTCTTCGCCCGCTATCTCGATCCGTTCTCGGAGCGGCTGAACCTGGCGCTCGATGGACTGGAGGCGCGCTACCGGGAGACGCGAGTGCCGCTCGAGGTACTGTTGGAGCAGCTTGCCACCAGCGTCCTGGAGGTGCCTGCCGAGCGCAATAGCCTCAAGGTCTTCATGAAGCTGCTGGGATTGGCCTACACCCAGGCTCAGGGGCATCTGCGCCGCTACATTCAGGAGCACTACGGGGACACCTTCCACCGCTTCGTCGCCTGCCTGCGCCGGGCGACGCCGGACCTGCCGGACGCCGAACGATTCTGGCGACTGCACTTCATGCTGGGTACCGTGGTCTTCACCCTGTCCGGCCTGGATGCACTGAGAGACATCGCCGACAGCGAGTATCAGGAGCACATGTCGGTCAGAGAGCTGATCCGTCACCTCCGTCCCGTCGTGGTCGCCGGCATGCAGGCGCCATTACCCGCTGCCCTGGAGACGGCCGGCTCGGCGGTAGAGTGAGGTGACCGCCGGCATCGTTCCGCCTCTGTCATGGCAACCCGCTGTCGTCTAGAATCGGGCGCTCAATGGTCTCAGGTGTTAGCTATGACTCAACCTCTCGGCCCGGTCATGCTGGATGTCGAAGGCATCCGGTTACGTGACGAGGAGCGCCAACTGATTTCGCGCGCGGAGGTCGGTGGCGTCCTGCTGTTTGCCAGGAACACGCCGGATGTCGCCACGACCCAGGCGTTGATCGGTCAGATTCGCGAGTGTCGCCCCGACATTCTGGTCGCGATCGACCAGGAAGGCGGTCGGGTGCAGCGATTGAAGGAGGGGGTGACACCAATTCCCCCCATGGCGGTGTTGGGCCGCCATTTCGCGGAGTCTCCCGAGGCGGCCCTGACGTTGACTCAGGATGCGGGCTGGCTGTTGGGCATGGAGATGGCGGCTTGCGGTTTCGATCTGAGCTTCGCGCCCGTGCTGGATCTCGACGACGACCAGTCGCCCGCCATCGGTTCGCGAAGCTTCTCGCCGGACCCGGAGGTGACCACCGCGCTGGCCGGGGCGTTCATCGACGGGCTCCACGACGCGGGCATGGTGGCGATCGGCAAGCATTTTCCCGGCCACGGCGGGGCGCGGCAGGACTCCCATTTCGGGATTGCCGAGGATCCGCGCAGCCTGGCGGAGTTGCGTGAACGCGACCTGGTGCCTTTCGCCAGGCTGGCGGGCAAGCTGGATGGCGTCATGCCGGCTCACGTCATCTACTCCGCGTTCGACGAGCGGCCGGCCGGTTTCTCTCCCAGCTGGCTCGGCATGCTGCGCGAGGAACTCGGCTTCAAGGGGGCCATCTTCTCGGACGACCTGACCATGGCGGCGGCGCATGCGGCCGGGTCGCCCCGCGAACGGGCCGAAGCCGCCTGGGCAGCCGGTTGCGACATGGCCGTCGTCTGCAATGCGCCCGAGGCCGCGCGCGAGATCGTCGCGGCCTGTGAAGGCCGCCAGGCTCCGCGTGTCGCCAAGCTGCGCTATGCGCGCGCTCGTCCCACTCTGGCGTCGCTCGCCGCCATCTCCCGCTGGCGGCGCACGCACGCGCGTCTCGAGGCGCTCAACGAGGCCGAGTGACGGGCAGGGCACGCTGTTTTCCCGCGACGGCTGCGGTGATCCTGGCCGTCGCTCTCTTCATGGTGAACCTTAGACGATGAATCAAACCCCTTCGATCGACGCCCTGAGCTCGATGCAGGAAGTGATGGACAACGCCGATTGCCTGATCGATCAGGCGCAGGTGGAGCAGGCTCTGGACCGCATGGCGGCCGACATCACGCGCGAGCTGGGCGACAAGCTGCCGGTCTTCTATTGCGTCATGAACGGCGGACTGATCACCACCGGGCATCTGCTGACGCGGCTCGGCTTTCCTCTGGAAGTCGATTACCTGCACGCCACGCGCTATCGCGGCGGTATTCGCGGCGGTGAACTGTTCTGGCGGGTGTCGCCGGAAATTCCGATGGCCGGACGCCATGTCGTGATCGTCGATGACATCCTCGACGAGGGCGCCACGCTGGCAGCCATTCTCGATTACTGCCGCCAGGCCGGGGCGGCAAGCCTCTCGACGGCGGTGCTGGTCGACAAGCGCCACGATCGCAAGTCGTCCCCCGATCTCAAGGCCGACTACTGCGGCCTGGAGGTCGTCGACCGCTACGTGTTCGGCTTCGGCATGGATTACAAGGGCTACTGGCGCAACGCGCCGGGCATCTTCGCCCCGAAAGGGCTATGACGCGAGGCTCGCGCCAGGCGGGCCGTTCCCGGTCGGCAGTGATGGTTGTCTTCGGCCCGCTCAACGCGGGCTGAATCGCCTCTGGAGTCCCGTCTCGTTCATCATGCGTGTCGATATCTCCTCGATCGAGAAGCGGGTGGTATCGATGTAGGGAATGTTGTGGCGCCGGTAGAGCGCCTCCGCCTGGCCGATCTCCTGCATGCACTGGTCCATCGAGCAGTAGCGACTGTCCGGCCGGCGCTCGGTGCGGATGGCCGACAGCCGGCGGGCATCGATGGTCAGGCCGAACAGCTTGTGCCGATGTTTGGCCAGCGATGGCGGCAGGTTGAGAATGCCGTTCTCGTCCAGGTCGTCCTCGGTCAGCGGGTAGTTGGCGGCACGGATGCCGAACTGCAGCGCGAGATACAGCGAGGTGGGGGTCTTGCCGCAGCGCGACACCCCGATCAGGATCACGTCCGCCTCCTGATACTGATGCGTTCGTGCGCCGTCGTCGTTGTCCAGGGCGAAATTGACCGCCTCGATACGGTGCATGTACACGTCGTCGCGGCCGATCGCATGGGTACGCCCGACGGTGTAGGTCGAGTGGGTCTCCAGCTCCTCTTCCAGCGGGGCGAGGAAGGTAGAGAAGATATCGACCTTGAAGGCCGATGCCTCGGCCACGATGCTCCGGATCGCCTGATCGACGATGGTGTCGATGACGATGGGGCGGATGCCGTCGCGCTCGGCGGTGGCCTCGATGATGCCCACCAGCGAACGGGCCTTGTCGAGCGTATCGATGTAAGGCTTGGTGACCTGGATGAAATCCGTATTCTCGAACTGTGAAAGCAGGCTGCGACCGAGGGTCTCCGCAGTGATGCCGGTGCCGTCGGAGATGAAGAAGGCGGTGCGGGGCATGGCGTTCATCCGTGGGTGTCGATCGTCCATTGTCAGCCGAAATCCGCGACCGGGGCAACTCGTCCCCGGTGGCGGCGCCGCACCGACTCGCGTGACTACAGGAATGCGCGAAAAGCGTGGATTCCTGTAGAAATACTCCAAACTCTACGCCCTTAAACTTCTGGCTAAGCCCAAAGTCGCCTGTTAGCTTCTGGCTCCATCGAGGCGCAGCGGAGCGCGCCGTTTCATGCGCCACGTTTCATCGGCAGTGGCCGGCCAGGACGATCAGGAGACGACTTTGGAACCCTTCATCATCACTTTCGAGCAACTGGGAATGTCCGACGTCGAGCGCGTCGGTGGCAAGAACGCCTCGCTGGGGGAGATGATCTCCAACCTGGCGGACGCCGGGGTCACCGTGCCGGGCGGTTTCGCCACCACGTCCCACGCCTATCGTGAGTTCCTGGCCCATGACGGCTTGAACGACCGCATCAACGCGGAACTCTCCAAACTGGACGTCGACGACACCGAGATGCTCGCCAAGGTGGGCGAGAGGATTCGGCAGTGGGTGATCGATACGCCCTTGCCCCCCGCGTTCGAGGATGCGCTGGGTGACGCCTACGAGACGTTGCAGGCCCGCCATCCCAACCTCAAGGTGGCCGTGCGTTCATCGGCCACCGCCGAGGATCTGCCGGACGCCTCCTTCGCCGGCCAGCAGGAAACCTTTCTCAATATCGATGGCTTCGACAACGTCAAGCGTGCCGTCCATGAGGTCTTTGCGTCGCTGTTCAACGATCGCGCCATCTCCTATCGCGTTCATCGCGGCTACCCGCATGAGAACGTCGCACTCTCCGCCGGCGTCCAGAGGATGGTGCGCTCCGAGACGGCGGCAGCCGGCGTGATGTTCACGTTGGACACCGAGTCCGGCTATCGCGATGCGGTGTTCGTCACCGGCGCCTGGGGCCTGGGCGAGACGGTGGTGCAGGGCGCGGTCAATCCCGACGAGTTCTATGTTCACAAGCCGACGCTGGCTGCCGGCAGACCGGCCGTGTTGCGACGCACGCTGGGCTCCAAGCGGATCAAGATGGTCTACACCGACGATGCGGCCGCCGGTCGCTCGGTCAAGACGGTGGATGTCGGCCATGCCGATCGCCAGCGCTTCTGTCTGAGCGACGAGGATGTCATGGAGCTGGCACGCCAGGCGGTGACCATCGAGAAGCACTATGGCCGCCCGATGGACATCGAGTGGGCCCGCGACGGCGACGACGGCAAGCTCTATATCGTCCAGGCCCGGCCGGAGACGGTGGTGTCGAACCAGGAGGGCGGCACCCTGGAGCGGTTCACGCTCAAGAGCAAGAGCCGCGTGTTGGTCGACGGTCGTGCCATCGGCCAGCGGATCGGCCAGGGCAAGGTCAAGCTGGTGGCATCGCCGGAAGAGATGCACAAGGTACAGTCCGGCGACGTGCTGGTGACCGACATGACCGACCCCGACTGGGAGCCGATCATGAAGCGCGCGTCCGCCATCGTCACCAATCGCGGCGGACGTACCTGCCACGCGGCGATCATCGCCCGTGAACTGGGAATCCCCGCCGTGGTCGGCTGTGGCGATGCCACCGAGCTGCTCCAGGACGACGTCGAGGTGACGGTCTCCTGCGCCGAGGGCGACACCGGCCACGTCTATCAGGGCAAGCTGGAGTTCGATTGCCAGACCACCAGCGTCGACGCCATGCCGGAGATTCCGTTCAAGATCATGATGAACGTGGGTAACCCGGATCGTGCCTTCGCTTTTGCCGGGCTGCCCAACGACGGCATCGGGCTGGCGCGCCTGGAGTTCATCATCAACCGCATGATCGGGGTGCATCCGCGGGCGCTGATGGATTACGACAAGCTCTCCAGCGACCTGCAGCAGACCATCGATCTGCGCACCGCCGGCTATGACGATCCGGTCAGCTTCTACGTCGATCGCCTCGTCGAGGGCATCTCCACGCTGGCGGCGGCGTTCTATCCCAAGCGGGTGATCGTGCGGCTGTCGGACTTCAAGTCCAACGAATACGAGAACCTGATCGGCGGCAAGCTCTACGAGCCGGGCGAAGAGAATCCGATGCTCGGCTTCCGCGGCGCCTCGCGCTACATCTCCGACGACTTCCGCGCCTGCTTCGAGCTGGAGTGCCGGGCGCTGAAGCGCGTCCGCGACGAGATGGGGCTGAACAACGTCGAGATCATGGTGCCGTTCGTGCGCACGCCCGCCGAGGGCAAGGCGGTGGTCGACCTGCTCGAGGCCAATGGACTCAAACGCGGCGAGAATCACCTCAAGGTGATCATGATGTGCGAGCTCCCCTCCAATGCGCTGCTGGCCGACGAGTTCCTGGAGTATTTCGATGGATTCTCCATCGGTTCCAACGACCTGACCCAGTTGACGCTGGGGCTGGATCGCGATTCCGCGATCATCGCGCATCTGTTCGACGAGCGGGACCCGGCGGTCAAGAAGCTGCTGTCGATGGCGATCCAGGCCTGCAAGGCTCAGGGCAAGTACGTGGGCATCTGCGGCCAGGGACCTTCCGACCATCCGGAACTGGCCAAGTGGCTGATGGAGCAGGGGATCGATTCGGTCTCGTTGAATCCGGACGCCGTGCTCGAGACCTGGTTCATGCTGGCGGGCGAAACGCTGGGCTGATCGTTGCGAGGCAGCCCTGGGGGCCGGCGCGATGTCATCGCGCCGGCCTTTTTGGTTTCGAGGTGGTGGCGAGACGTCGACAACCGCGCCTCCACCGCCGGGGCGGTCACGACCGCAGCCAGTTGCGCAGCTTCACCAGCAGCAGCTCGCCGTCGGACATTGCCCGTCGTTCCTGCAGGATCTCGGCGAGAGCATCGGGCCGATCGGTGATGATGTTGTCGACCCCCATGTCGAGATAACGCGACATGTCGCCGACCCCGTTGACGGTCCACACCGCCACCCCCCGGCCGGTATCGTGAATGGTCCTCAGCAGGCTCGGCGTAGCCTGGGTGTGGCGCAACCCAATGATGTCGGCGTCGGTGGTATTCAGCGCACCGGGCAGGACGAACTGCAGAAACAGGGTCGTCCGCAGGTCTTCGTCCAGTCTCTTGACCACCTCGATGACATCGGGTGACAGCGAGGCAATCACGGCGTGGTCCGTCATCTGGCTGGCTTTCAACTGGGCAATGACCTTTTGGGCCAGTTCCTCGGCGGTTCCCGGTGCCGGTTTGAGCTCGACGTAGAGCCCGATGCGATCTCGCGCGTTGTCCAGGATCTGCTGGAAGGTGGGAATGCGCTCGCCAACGAAGGCGTCGCCGAAGTAGGAGCCCACATCGACCTGCTCGATCTCATCGAGCGTCATGTCGCTGATGTTACGGTCGACCCCGGTCAGTCGACTCAGATTGTTGTCGTGGGAGACGACGACCTGACCGTCGCCACTCAGCCGGACGTCCAGTTCCAGGTAGTCGGCGCCATCGGCGATGGCCTGGTTCATCGAGGCCATGGTGTTCTCGGGCGCCACCAGCGAGCTCCCGCGATGTGCGGTGATCGCGACGTGGTCGTTGATCTCGAACCCATGCAGTATCCAGCCCGCCTGGCCGAGCGCGAAGACCAGCAGCAGGATCTCCGCCCCCCAGGCAATGATGCCGGAGCGCTGCGGTGTCGCGGAGGGGCGAAACACCGGCGCCCGCCCGATGGCGCGGTGGTACAGCGTGATCACCAGCAGGCTGTTGGCGGCGATACCCAGGAAAGTGAGCGCGATCGTGGTGACGATATAGAGTGCCAGGTAGGCAAGCATCGCCGGGATCAGGACGCTGTTGCGCTCCGGCAGGTACCCGAGCAGCGTCCCGCCCAGCGTGTTGAAGGTCAGCGTGAAGACGACCGGGATGGCCGCCACCAGCAGCGCCATGCCGACGACGGCAAGGGCCATCCGCAGGCGGCGTCCCTGTGTCAGTTCGCGGCTGCGTCGCAATGCGGCAACCGGCTCGAGGCCGTCGAGCATCATCGCCGGCAGCGCCAGGAACCAGCGAAAGTAGAGTGCGGCGCTGAGCAGTACCAGAACCAGGGTGATCGGCGTGGCCACGGCGAGAAATTCCCACAGCGCGGGAGGCTTCAGGTGGATCAGGATGTAGGGCTCGATATCGCCGAGCATGGCGCCGTAGAGGTGGGCGAGACCGATGGCGAACGGGGCGGCCAGGAGAAGGTGGCTGCCGACCTGGAGCAGGGTGAGTGTCATCAAGGCCGGTAAACGGCGCAGCACGTGCCATAGCGACCCCATGGCCACCCGGTATCGGTTCCCGGCCTGGCTCGAGACGACGAGCATCATTCCCGCCTGTTGAAGGAAGATCACCAGGAAGCTGAGCCCGATCGCTACCAGCAGCCAGAGCAGCCCCCACAGCGAGAAGGCGACGTCCAGAATCTGTCCGTTGCTGAGTACGGGGCGTCCGATGCGGTGCAGCAGGCCGGCCAGCGTGTTGGCCGACAGTGGCACCCAGACGGCCGAGGCGAGCAATGTGAAGAACAGGTGGAAGGCGATCAGCGAGCGCAGGTGGGCGCGGATCTGCCGGGCGATGTCTTGAATCAATGAGCTGGGTGCTAGCATGGATTGGTCGGCGGTGTCCCTTCCCGGGCCAAGTGTGATCGGTGGCGAATGGACGCGACAAGGCGCGCCATTCAGTGTTGTCGTCAAACGGTCATCTTTGCAAGTTCGTCTGATCCGGAACGGAAAAGGCCGCTCGAAGGCGGCCTGGACGCGGCATCGTCAAGCGCTGGTCTAGAACTGCCAGCCCACGGAGGCGGTGTAGGTGTCGACCTGAAAGTCGCTGTCGAAATCATAGCGTTCGTATTCGGTGCGCAGCAGCAGGTGCTGGTAGCGGAACTGGACGCCAGCGCCGTAGACCGGGTCGATCCCGTCGTTGTCGTCGAGGTCGTTGGACGCCGCGCCCAGGTTGCCCCTGGCATCCGTTTCCCAGCGCGCCATTCCCGCCTTGGCGAACAGCTCGAAACCGGCACCGACCGGCAGTTTGCCGACCAGGCTCAAGCCGTAGGCCTTGCTCTTGAGGTCGACCACGTTGCCGCCGCGGATCAGGTTGGGCTTGCCCAGATCGGCGTAGAAGGCCTCGGTAGCGAAGTAGGGGTTGTATTCGTAGCCGACGAACGCCTTGTAGACGCTGTCGTCGTCGTCGACGCGATAGTTGCTGCCATCGGCGCCGGCGAACTTGCCGATGTCGCTGTCGCTGCTCGCCACCTCGCCGTAGCCGCCGCCGATCCCGAGATAGAGCCCGTCGGCATTGGCGGCCTGGGCCGTCGGCGTCATCAACAGAAGCGGGGAAAGCGCCATCGGAATGGCGAACCAGGTAGTCTTCTTCATCGTGAATCTCCCTTGAATGAGTGCGGACAGGCGTCGTGTCCTTGGGTCCGTGCAGTATCGATTGAGCGTGGTTACGCTGATCCTGGACGCTGGCGAACAGCGTTTGATGAGTCGCCCAGACTTTATGATTAGCCCCTAATGAAGGCAAGACATAAAAAAACGCCCTGCGTTCGCAGGGCGTTTCGGTGACCTCTTCATGAAGCGCGAGCATCGGAAGAGACTTGTCAGGCTTCCTGGGCGACCGGGATGACCGTAGCGGCCGCCTTCTGGAAATCCTCTATCTCATGGAAGTTCATGTAGCGGTAGATCTCACCCGCCATGGCATTGAACTCACCCATGGTAGCCTTGTACTCCTCGACCGTTGGCAGGCGGCCCTCGACGGCCGCAATGGCCGCGAGCTCTGCCGATGCCAGGTAGACGTCGGCGCCGTCGCCCAGACGGTTGGGGAAGTTGCGTGTGGAGGTGGAAACCACGGTCGATTTCGGCGCCACACGTGCCTGGTTGCCCATGCACAGTGAACAGCCGGGCATCTCCATGCGAGCGCCAGCCTTGCCGTAAATGCCGTAATAGCCCTCCTCGGTCAGCTGATGTTGGTCCATCTTGGTCGGCGGTGCAAGCCACAGGCGCGTTTTCAGGCTTCCCGCCGGCTGTTTCTCGAGCAACTTGCCGGCGGCGCGGAAGTGGCCGATGTTGGTCATGCAGGAGCCGATGAAGACTTCATCGATCTTCTGGCCGGCGACGTCGGAGAGCAGGCGGGCATCGTCCGGGTCGTTGGGTGCGCAGAGCACTGGCTGGTCGATCTCGGCCAGGTCGATTTCGATCACCGCCGCATAGTCGGCGTCGGCGTCGGCGCGCATCAGGCTCGGGTCGTCCAGCCAGGCCTGCATGGCATCGATGCGTCGTTCCAGCGTGCGACGATCGCCATAGCCATTGCTGATCATCCACTTCAGCAGTGTCACGTTGGAGTTGAGGTACTCGCTGACGCGCTCTTCGCCCAGCGTGATGGTGCAGCCGGCTGCGCTACGCTCGGCGGAGGCGTCGGAGAGTTCGAACGCCTGCTCGGCGGTGAGATCCTCGAGGCCTTCGATCTCCAGGATGCGGCCGGAGAAGATGTTCTTCTTGCCGGACTTGGCGACCGTCAGGTGGCCCTGCTGAATCGCGTAGTAGGGGATCGCGTGGACCAGGTCGCGCAGGGTGATGCCGGGCTGGCGCTCGCCCTTGAAGCGCACCAGGACCGATTCCGGCATATCCAGCGGCATCACGCCGGTGGCGGCGGCGAAGGCGACCAGTCCGGAGCCCGCCGGGAACGAGATGCCCATCGGGAAGCGGGTGTGCGAGTCACCGCCGGTGCCGACGGTATCCGGCAGCAGCATGCGGTTGAGCCAGGAGTGGATGATGCCGTCGCCCGGACGCAGCGACACGCCGCCACGGTTCATGATGAAGTCGGGCAGGGTGTGATGGGTCTCGACATCGACCGGCTTGGGGTAGGCGGCGGTGTGGCAGAACGACTGCATCACCAGGTCGGCCTGGAAGCCGAGACACGCCAGGTCCTTGAGCTCGTCGCGAGTCATCGGGCCGGTGGTGTCCTGGGAGCCGACGGTGGTCATCTTCGGCTCGCAGTACATGCCCGGGCGAACGCCGTCCATGCCGCAGGCCTTGCCGACCATCTTCTGGGCCAGGGTGAAGCCGCGGCCGGTATCGACCGGCTGCTCCGGCCTGCGGAAGATATCCGAACCCGGCAGACCGAGCTCGTTGCGCGCCTTCTCGGTCAGACCGCGGCCGATGATCAGCGGGATACGGCCGCCGGCGCGGACTTCGTCGAGGATGACCTGGGTCTTGAGCGCGAAGGTGGAGACGACTTCATCGCTGTCGTGGCGGGTCACCTTGCCTTCGTACGGGTAGACATCGATGACGTCGCCCATCTCGAGCTTGTCGACATCCATCTCGATCGGCAGGGCGCCGGCGTCTTCCATGGTGTTGAAGAAGATGGGGGCGATCTTGCCGCCGAAACAGAAACCGCCGGCGCGCTTGTTGGGTACGTACGGAATGTCGTCGCCGAAGAACCACAGTACCGAGTTGGTCGCCGACTTGCGCGAGGAGCCGGTGCCCACCACGTCGCCGACGTAGGCGACCGGGAAGCCCTTGGCCTTGACCGCGTCGATCTGCGCCAGCGGGCCCTTGCTGCCCGGCACTTCCGGCTCGATGCCGTCGCGCGGGTTCTTGAGCATGGCGTTGGCGTGGAGCGGAATGTCGGGGCGCGACCAGGCGTCCGGCGCCGGCGACAGGTCATCGGTGTTGGTTTCGCCCGGCACCTTGAATACGGCGATGCTGATCTTCTCGGGCAGGGCCGGCTTGGCCAGGAACCATTCGGCACCGGCCCAGGATTCGAGCACGCTCTGGGCGGTGGCGTTGCCATTTTTCGCGCGTTGGGCCACGTCGTGAAAGGCATCGAACATCAGCAGGGTGTGCTTGAGCTGTTCGCCGGCCTCCTGGGCCAGCTCGGGGTCATCGAGCAGCTCGACCAGCGTGGCGATGTTGTAACCGCCCTGCATGGTGCCCAGCAGCTTCACCGCATGAATCTTGTCGATCAACGGCGAGCTGGCCTCGCCCTTGACCAGGGCGGTCAGGAAACCGGCCTTGACGTAGGCGGCCTCGTCGACGCCCGGGGGCACGCGGTCGGTGATCAGTTCGAGGAGAAACGCCTCTTCACCGGCCGGGGGCTGCTTCAGCAGCTCGACCAGTTGCGCGGCCATCTCGGCGTTCAACGGCTTCGGTGGCACGCCTTCCTGGGCGCGCTCCTCGACATGTTGGCGGTAAGCTTCAAGCACGGTGGAGACCCTCATCTAGAGTTGGAGCCCGCATGAGCGAGACGGACATAGGTGCCATGACGTGGCAGGCACGGAACCGCTCGTCGTTCGGCGACCCAGGATCGTCTGGCAGCCATTGGAATGGCTGGCACGAAATCGGCTGCGATGGGCGCTGCGAAGTCTACGTGAAACTGTCGACAATGTTAAGGAGCCCTCGATTCCGCGCCCTGGCGGCTCCGATCGGCTGTCAATGTCACCATGGTCATGGAGATGGCTATCGAAGTCTCGTCGGCCAGGCGCTACCATGAGTCCACGCGACGCCGAATCCACTCTGATTCAACGTACCGAGCGATGGAGACCGTTGAGTGGGGTGGGTCTGGCCTTGATGGCCGTGTCGACTGTCTCAGGGACGATCTTCACGGGATACGACACGCCCGGCTCTCATTCGGCGTCTTTCACCACCAACGTATTCGGCCATTGCCGAGCGCCCGAAGAACGTCAATGACTACTGAACGAATGACCGACGACATCGATGTCGACGCCGACCGCCTGCTGCCGGCCGAACTGCTCGAGTTTCTCCCCTGTGCCACGCCCCAGCGCTGGATCGAGGCCGCGCTGGAGAATCCGGCGCTATTGTTGATCGATCACGCGCAATGTGAAAAGAAGGCCGCTTCGACGGCGATGAGCCTGATGTTCCGCTATGTCGATCGCCCCGAGCTACTGACCAAGATGTCTCAGTTGGCTCGCGAGGAGCTGCTGCATTTCGAGCAGGTGGTGGGCTTGATGCAGGAGCGGGGCGTCGACTACTCCCACATCCAGGCGTCACGCTATGCGGAAGGGCTGCGGGAACACGTGGCGCGCGAAGAGCCGGATCGGTTGATCGATATTCTGATCGTGGGCGCGTTCATCGAGGCACGCTCCTGCGAGCGTTTCGCCCGACTCATTCCTCATCTCGACGAGTCGCTTGCCAAGTTCTATCGCTCCCTCGTGCGTTCCGAAGGACGCCACTTCGAGGATTATCTCGGGCTCGCCGAACGCTATGGGGGCGAGGCCGTGGTGGCCGAACGCGTGGTGCGCTTTGCCACTCACGAGAGAGCCTTGATCGAAGGTGAAGACGCCATGTTCCGCTTTCACAGCGGCGTGCCGACAGCGATCTCGCCATGAATCGTCGCCGCCTCGCCGATCGTACCGGTCCAAGCCAGCCGGAAGGGCGTGGCAACGGGCTGCCGATGATCTCCGCGCGGCTGCCTCCTCTATCGGATAACGGAAAACGATGAATTCAGGTCGAGCTACAACAACAATCGCGCTCTTCGGACATTTCGGGTATCAGCAAGGCGACGACTCCCTGACGCACTTCAGCTACGACAAGGTGAAGGCGCTGCTGGTCTATCTCCTGATGCAGGATGCGCCGGCCAGTCGTGCCGCGCTGGCCGAGATGCTGTGGCCGGACCAGGGCGTCAAGTCGGGGCGCACGAACCTTCGCCACGCCCTTCACTGTCTCCGTCATAGCCTCGGCGATCTTGCCGAGGCGTCGTTGACCGTCACCCGTCAGACCATCTCCTTCGATTTGCCGCCCAATGTTCACTGGGATCTCCGCGAGGTGGATGGCTTGCTGCGCGAGCCTCCCTCCATCGATGTGCTCGACCGGCTGCTCGACTACTATCGCGGCGACCTGCTGGCCGAACTGCATCTTGGCCAGTGCGTCGCCTTCCAGCAGTGGCTGGTGCGCACTCGGGGCGAGTGGCGACAGCGCTTGACCGAATATGCGGAGCGGGTTCTGGAGGCGTCTTCGGCGCTGCCCGAGGCGCTGCTTCGAACCCTGATTCACCGCATCCCGGATTTTGGTCCCTTCCACGAGCGCCTGGTAAGGCAGCTCGCCGAGCACGGGCAATTCGCCGCCGCCCGGGAACAGTTCAACGCCTTCCTGCAGCACCTTGCACTCTCCGGCCAGCAGCCCGAGCCGGGCTTTCTGCAGTTGGCGAGGTTCTGGTCGGAGGTGCCGGAGCAGGGGCGCCCCCGGATCGATTGGTCGAACGTCTCCGGCGGCGACACTTCCCCGGGGCAGCGAGAGGCGCCGGGGTACTCGACGGAGGACATCGACTACCGCCAGGTCACGGTGATGGCGATCGCGCTCCGGCCGGTGGATGCCGGGAACGATCTCGGCCGGGCGCTGGCTTGTCTGAAGGCTCAGGACCAGCTGTTTCGATGGCTGGAGACCCAGTGTCGCCATCTTGGCGGTTTCTGGCAGGCGGCGGTGGGAAGCGGGGTGGGCCTCGCCTGTTTCGGCACCCATGGCCCGACCCACCAGCTGGCCGAATTGGTGGCACTGTTCGAGCACTGCCGACAAGGACTGGCTCCCGAGCTCGATAGCCTGTGGCAGGGGGATGAGGCGCCGCCGCGGTTCACGCTGACGGCCGGCCTCGATAGCGGCCGCGTGATCTGGCTCCCCGAGCGGCACTCGATCGATCCGTTCGGCGACGTGACCCAGGTGGCGTTGGCCATGATGGTGGCGGCCAAGAGCAGCGAGCTGGTCATCTCGCTCAACGCCAGCCAGCATCTGCCACCGGCGTTCGATCTGCAGTCTCGTCTGACGCCGCGCCTGATCAGCAGCGATGGCCGCGTCCAGCGACGGGGGCTGGTGCTGGGCGTGGAGTCCTCCGGTCGCGAGACGCTGCCGCCCAGCCTGACCGGACGCGAGGCGGAACTTCGCCAGTTGCGCGATGCACTGGCCCGGGTTGCCCTGGGGCTGCGGCAAAGTCTGCTGGTGCTGGGCGACACGGGGATCGGGAAGTCTGCCCTGATGATCCATTTCCGGGAATATCTGCAGCACGAAGAGGCTGCGGTTTTCTGGCGTCCTACGACCCGGTTGTCGAGTCAGGCGTCCTACGGTTTGATCCAGGCGCTGCTGGGGTGGTATCTCGAGGCGGAACCGGATGATGATGCGATCAGAGGGGTGGTCGACCGGATCCCCGCATTGGAGCGGGTCGGCATCGAGCGACGGCAGTTGCTGATCGATGTGCTCGGGCGGGCACCGTTGGCGAGGGAGGACGCCGACGAGGCGGTGGAGTTGGTCACTCAGCTCACCCAGGCGTTGATTCTCGAGACGACCCGTTCCCGTCGTCCGCTGGTGATCATCATCGACGATCTCCAGTGGCTGGACGAGCCGTCGCTGAAAGTCCTCCAGAACCTGCAGGCCCGGCTGCCGATTCATACCGCCTTGCTGCTGGTTGCCTCCCATCAGAATCGAGAGGTTCCCTCGGTCAGGTTGAACTGGGATCAGCAGGTGGTGCTGGGACGTCTCGACGCGGAGCGGTCCTCGAACATGCTGGACTACCTGGCCCGACGGCACCGCCTCAAGCTGAACCCGCGATTGCGCGAGCAGTTGATCGAGCGGTGCGAGGGGGTCCCTCTCTATCTGCAGGAGATCTGCCGTCGGCTCGAGATCGACCGCCGCGAGGGCCGGCGACTGGACGCCGACAGTCTGCCGAGCGGACTGCTGGGGTTGCTGGCCAGCCGCATCGATCAACTGCAGGGATATCGCCAGGTCGCGCACCTGGCGGCGACGCTGGGGCGCCAGTTCGAGGCCGGCATGCTGCGTGCGGGTCTGGCGATCAGCGACGATCTCTTCAAGGTGGCGCTGGAGCAGATGCGACGGCTCGAGATCATCGAACCCTGCGATATGCCGCCCTACGACTTCCAGTTCAGCCATCCGTTGCTGCAGGAGGCGGCCTACCTGTCCTGCCCGCAGGATGTGCGGATCGTGCTGCACCAGCAAGTCGTGGCACTGATCGAATCCAGCTATCCCGCCTGGATCAGCCGCCACCCGGGAGATTTCGCCGAGCATCTGCGCCGAAGTGGCGATCCGGCCCGGGCCGCACGTTATTTCGAAATGGCGGCGAGGAGTGGCCTGAAGGTCAGCGCCAACCGCACGGCGCTGAAAATGGCGGAGTCCGGTCTCGCCTGCCTGAACATGATATCCGGCGGCGGTGCCGAGCGTGAAGTCAGCCTGCTGACGGTGAAGGGGCAAGCTTGCTATGCGCTGGAGGGACATGGCTCGCCGGCGGCGCAAGAGAGCTTTCTCCGGGCCCAGAGCCTGTGGCAGGGCTCGGTTCTGGATGACGACGAAGCTGACGATCAGGCGTTTCTGGTGACCTGGGGGCTATGGGTCGGCGCGAGCCAGCGCCACGCCAATCGCGAGGCGGAGTCGTTGGCCCGGCAGCTGCGCGAGCTGGCGCAGCGCATTGATGACCCGCGCTACCAGCGCCTGGCGCTCTACGCCCGCGCCCATGGCGAGTACTGGAGTGGTCGAATCTCGCTTGCCTTCGAGCACCTCGACCAGATCGATCCACTGAGCTGGCCGATGGTTCTGGAGTGGTTGCCGTACTCCGACCACCCGCAGGTGGCTGCGGCCTGCTACCAGAGCTGGACGCTGTGTCTGCGGGGCGACTACCGCCGCGCAGAACAGCAAATGGAAGCGGCCATCCGGTTGGCGGAATCCGTGCGGCACCCGGGGTCGTTGGCCATGGCGCTGATATTTGCCGCTTCCCTCTACCGCCAGCTGGGACATGTTCATCTGGCGACGGAGCGTGGCCGTCGCGCGCACGAGATGACGCGGACCGCGGACCTCCAGCGGTGGCATTGGGAGGCCGACTGCGTGCTCGGCTGGAGTCGGTCGCTGGCAGGGGAGTCGCAGGGTCTGCAGAGCATCGAGTCCAGCGTCGCCCGGCTGAGCGAGTTGACGGGCCGGGAGCCCTGGCAGCGGCCCTTCCTGTGGTACGGCGATGCCTGCCTGGCGCTCAACGATGTGGCGCGCGCCGTGGCCTATCTCGAACCCTGTCTGAAGCATGCGCGCACGCGACGCTCGTTGATGATGCCGGAGATCGCGTTGCAGATGGCCCGAGCCAGGCATCGCATGGGTGACGACATGGAGAGCGTGGCGGCTCTCATCGAGGAGTCGAGAAGCTGGGCCGTCGAGTCCGGCAGCCCCCACATGGAATTGAAGAGTCTCGAGATGTGGCTCTCCCTGGTCGACGCCGGCGACCGGGACAAGCAGCGCGCACTGCGTTACCGGCTGGGGGAGGTGGCGCTTTCCGATGCGCCGGTTCTGACTCGCTGGCGGACGCTACTGGACAATGTCAGCGCCTCGTCCCCCCGTTCGCCCGATTACCAGCTCTAGGCGCTGTACGAAAACGGCGAGAAAGCCATCCCGGTAATCCGCCCGGCGCGAAACCGCGCGCCGGTGCGATCAGATGGCGAACGACTCGAGTGTCAGGCCGTCGTCGTCCACCCTCAGCTGCCAGCCGGTGCCGGGACGCCAGTCGCCGATCACGTAGCGTTCGGCCGGCTCCCCGCCGACGCTCAGTTCGTGCACCGCCGGTCGATGCGTGTGACCGTGGATCATGACCCTCACGTCATGGGCCTGCATCGTCTCGATGACGGCCTCGGGCGTGACATCCATGATGTCCTCGGCCTTGTTGGTATTGGCTTCGCCGGACTGCTCCCGGAGTTTCCTGGCCAGTGCGATGCGTTCCTCCACCGGCATTGACAGGATCTGTGCCTGCCAGGCGGGGTCGCGAGCCTGGCGTCGAAATGCCATGTAGGCCTCGTCGCGAGTACACAGGCTGTCGCCGTGCATCAGCAGGACTCGTTGCCCGCCCAGTTCCGCCACCGTGGGGTCGTCGAGCAGGGCGCAGCCGCTATCGGCGGCGAACCCCTCGCCGATCAGGAAGTCCCGGTTGCCGTGCATGAACGCCAGACGGGTGCCGGCTTCGGCGCACGCCTTCAGCTCGGCAATGATCCGCTGCTCGAACTCGCCCCGATAGTCGTCTCCAATCCAGGCTTCGAACAGGTCGCCCAGAATGGTCAGCGACGATGCCTCCCGGGCCGGCCCGTGCAGATAGTCGATGAACCCCTTGGCGATGTCCGGCTGGGAGGGGTGAAGGTGAAGATCGGCGATCAACAGTTGCATGCGAGGGGTCGTTCCTGTTGGTGGTCGGCCCGTGAGGGGCGGGGGTCAGTCCGTGACTTCGGCACGTTCGATGACGACGTCCTCGACGGGGACATCGCTGTGCATGCCGCGCCGTCCGGTGGCGACCTGGCGGATCTCGTCGACCACCTCCATGCCGTCGACCACGCGACCGAACACGCAGTAGCCCCAGCCCTGCAGGCTCTTGTCGCGGTGGTTGAGAAATTCGTTGTCGGAGACATTGACGAAGAACTGGGCGCTGGCGGAGTGGGGATCCTGGGTGCGCGCCATGGCCACGGTGCCTTTCTGGTTGGTCAGGCCGTTGTCGGCTTCGTTCTCGATCGTGGCGCGCGTCGGCTTCTGCTCGAAGTCGGTGTCGAAGCCGCCGCCCTGGACCATGAAGCCGTCGATCACGCGGTGAAAGAGGGTCCCGTCGTAATGGCCGTCGCGAACGTACTGCTCGAAGTTGGCGGCAGTCTTGGGGGCTTTCTCGAAATCGAGTTCGAGCGTGATGGGGCCGTGATTGGTGTGCAAAACGATCATCGGAAATCCTGGACGATTCTGGCTGTCGGGAGAGGGCAGGCGGCTTGGCGCCGGCCGCGGGCGTCGCGCTATAATAGCGGCTTTGGGCCGCCGGGAGAAACCGCTGTCCGCGCGTGTTAACCTGCTGTCATCAGGGCCGCACCGTCGGCCGATCATCCGAATCATAGAGGTTGCCTGCATTCCATGAGCGTCGAAAGCAACACGAGCGCCGAAAGCCCCAACGATCGTTCCGAAGCCCAGCCCGGTGCCGAGACCACGCACGGAGCCCCGAATTTCCTGCGCAACCAGATTCGTGACGAGATCGAATCGGGCCAGGCCACCACGATCGTGACCCGCTTTCCGCCGGAGCCGAATGGATTCCTGCATATCGGCCATGCCAAGTCGATCTGGGTCAACTTCGGCCTTGCGGAGCAGTTCGGTGGGCGCTGCCATCTTCGCTTCGACGATACCAACCCGGCCAAGGAAGAGCAGGCCTACATCGATGCGATCCAGGAAGATATTCGCTGGCTCGGTTACGAGTGGAGCGGTGCGGTGCGCTTCGCCTCCGACTATTTCGACCAGCTTTACGCTTGGGCCCAGCATCTGGTTCGCGAAGGCAAGGCCTACGTCGACGATCTCTCGCCGGAGGAGATTCGCGAGTATCGGGGGACGCTGACCGAGCCGGGCCGTCCGAGCCCCTATCGTGATCGTGGCGTCGAGGAAAACCTGGATCTGCTGGAGCGCATGCGACTGGGCGAGTTCGAAGAGGGCAGCAAGGTGCTGCGGGCGAGGATCGACATGGCCGCGCCGAACATCAACCTGCGCGATCCGATTCTCTACCGTATTCGCCACGCCCATCACCATCAGACCGGCGATAAGTGGAAGATCTATCCCTCCTACGATTTCACCCACGGTCAGTCGGACGCCATCGAAGGCATCACTCATTCGCTCTGCACGCTGGAGTTCGAGGATCACCGCCCGCTCTACGAGTGGTTCCTGGCACACCTGCCGGTGCCGGCCAAGCCGCGTCAGACCGAATTCGCGCGGATGAACGTCAACCACACGGTGACGTCCAAGCGCAAGCTCAAGCTGCTGGTCGACCGCAACGTGGTGGATGGCTGGGACGACCCGCGGATGCCGACGATCTCCGGGCTTCGCCGCCGCGGGTATACACCGGCCTCGCTGCGCAAGTTCTGCGACATGACCGGGGTCAGCCGTGCCGCCAACGTGGTCGATATCGCGATGCTCCATTTCGCCATCCGCTCGGATCTCGAGGACAACGCGCCGCGAGCGATGTGCGTGCTGAACCCGCTCAAGGTGGTGTTGACCAATCTCCCCGCGGATCACGACGAGGTCTTCGAGGTGCCGGGCCATCCGGCACGCGAGGACATGGGCACGCGCCGGCTGCCGCTGACCCGCGAGATCTGGATCGACCGTGAAGACTTCATGGAAGAGCCGCCGAAAAAGTTCTTCCGGCTGGCGCCCGGCAAGGAGGTTCGCCTGCGCAACGGTTACGTCATCCGCTGCGATGAGGTCATCAAGGGCGACGGTGGCGAGATCGACGCGCTCCACTGCAGCGTCGACTTCGACACCCTGGGCAAGAACCCCGAGGGGCGCAAGGTCAAGGGCGTCATCCACTGGGTCAGCGCCGAGCACGGCGTGCCGGTGGAGGTCAGGCTCTACGACAACCTGTTCCTGGAGGAAGCGCCGGATCGCGACAAGGATGCCGATTTCCTGGATCACCTCAACCCCGATTCTCTGGTCACCGTGCAGGGTATCGCCGAGCCTGCACTAGCGGATGCCGAACCGGAAGCGCGCTACCAGTTCGAGCGGGTCGGCTATTTCTGTGCCGATCGTCACGCGTGTCGCGACGGCAAGCTGGTATTCAATCGCACCGTGGGGCTCAAGGACAGCTGGGCCAAGATTCAGAAGAAGCAGGGCTAAGGTAACGAGAACATGAGCGCGCTGGAAATCCACAACACGCTGACGCGCCGCAAGGCGAAACTCGAGCCCATCGAGCCCGGCAAGCTGCGGATGTACGTCTGCGGCATGACGGTCTACGACTACTGCCACCTGGGCCACGCCCGGGTCATGGTGGCGTTCGACGTGATCACGCGCTGGCTGCGCCAGACCGGCCTGGACGTCACCTACGTTCGCAATATCACCGATATCGACGACAAGATCCTCAGGCGCGCGGAGGAGAACGGCGAGTCGATTTCGGCGCTGACCGAACGCATGATCGCGGCCATGCACGAGGACGAGGCGCGGCTAGGCGTCCTGCGACCGGATGCGGAACCCCGTGCGACCGGCCACATCCCGGAGATCGTGGCGATGATCGAGCGCCTGATCGAGGGGGGCTATGCCTACGCGGCCGATAACGGCGACGTTTACTATCGTGTTCGCCGCTTCGCCGACTATGGCAAGCTCAACAACCGCAATCTCGATGACATGCGCGCGGGTGCCCGTGTCGACGTCGACGAGCACAAGGAGGATCCGCTCGACTTCGTGCTGTGGAAAGCGGCGAAGCCAGGCGAAGCCAGCTGGCCCTCTCCCTGGGGCGAGGGGCGGCCAGGCTGGCATATCGAGTGCTCGGCGATGTCCACCTGCTGCCTGGGCGACACCTTCGACATTCATGGTGGCGGGCCGGATCTTACCTTCCCGCACCACGAGAACGAGATCGCCCAGAGCGAGGCGGCGACCGGCAAGCCCTACGTCAACGTGTGGATGCACGCCGGCGCGGTGCGCGTCAACCAGGAGAAGATGTCCAAGTCGCTGGGCAATTTCTTCACGATTCGCGAGGTGCTGGAGGTTCACGACCCGGAAGTGGTGCGCTACCTGCTGGTGGCGAGTCACTATCGCAGCCCGATCAACTATGCGCCGGAGTCGCTGAGCGAGGCGCGCAAGTCGCTCGAGCGCTTCTACCACGCGCTCGATGGCGTCGAGCTGATGCACGGCGATGTCGAGGGCATCTATGCCGAGCGCTTTTCGGCGGCGATGAACGACGATTTCAATACGCCGGAAGCGCTGTCGGTGCTGTTCGATATGGCTCGGGAGATCAACCGCCTGCGCGATGTCGAGCCGGTTCATGCCGGCGCATTGGGACAGGAATTGAAACGGCTGGCGGGCGTGCTGGGTCTGCTCGAGCGTGAGCCCGCCGAGTTCCTCAAGGCGGGCGCTACCGGTCTGCCGCTGAGCGAGGCCGAGATCGAATCCCGAATCGAGGCGCGGACGGCGGCCAAGCGCCGCCGCGATTTCGCCGAAGCCGATCGAATTCGCGACGAACTGGCCGCGCTGGGTGTCGTGCTGAAGGACTCTCGCGAGGGAACTCGCTGGAGTTTCGAAGCGCCGCCGGCCTGACCCGGCGCTGTCCTGAAACGATGCTGTCCTGAAACGATGCTGTCCTGAGACGATGCTGTCCTGAGACGATGCTGTCCTGAAACGAGGGAACCCCCC
>NZ_CALFQK010000208.1:0-5109 GCF_937921195.1 uncultured Salinicola sp. | reverse complement strand
CGGTAGCGGAAACGCTGCCGGCCGTTTTCGTTTCCGGCCGTTTTCGTTTCCGGCCGTTTCGAGCCGCCGATCGTGCGGTAGCGTCTGGCATGGAGCTTCAGCTGCGGGGTCGGACGATTCGCCGGTCGCTGACGATGGCGTCCAGTGGCACGTCCCAGTGCTCGACGGGCAGCGAGTCGACGCGTTGACAGTCGTGGGCGAGCCCGATCAGCCGGGGCCTGGGGCGCTGGCGCCGGGCGAAGGCAAAAGTGCGATCGTAGAAGCCGCCGCCCATGCCGATCCGCTGGCCTTCGTCGTCGAATCCCACCAGTGGCAGCAGCACGGTATCCAGCGCCCAGGCGGGCAACCGATTGGCGCGATGGGCACCGAAGCGGGTGTCCGGCTCGGCGATACCGAAGCGATTGCGGGTCATCCGGGTACCGGCGTGATAGCGCACGAACCACAGCCGGTTCTCGACCAGGGGGCGCAATACCGGGAGATAGACGTGGGCGCGGTGGGCGGTGAACCAGTCGATCAGCGGGCGCGGGTCGATCTCGCCATCGTTGGGCAGGTAGAGCGCCACGCGGCGGGCGCGCTGCAGTTCAGGCAGGCACCTCAGGCGGCGGCAGAGCTCGCGGGAGGCCAAGCGTCGTTGATGCGGGGTCAGCGCGCGACGGCGGCGACGCAGTTCGCGTCGAAGCTCGCGCCGATCGAGACACCCGTCGACGGCCGACGATAAAGCCGTGGCAGAGTCATGGGTGATCGTTGCGGTGGTCTCGTTGAACGACAAGAGAGTTCCCCAGAGTGCCGCTGTCATTCTGGCCCTGAACCTATTGGTTCAAGGTGGGTGGCCGCAGGCAGGCCTTCAGGCTTTCCGACGCGCGGACATGCACACGGGCCTGCCTAGCAATTGGCCCCCTGGGTACTGCGCATAGGCTCGAGGGACTTGTAATGACTGGCGCACACTCCAGGAAACCCCACTATCGTAGCAGAGCGGCCCCCGTTGCCCAATGGCGGATTGCGATGCCGACGGCCTTTCGGCATCACGGTGTCTGCCGGCCGGGTTCGCCCGCCTTGGCCAGCGCACGTTCCAGCCTCTCGCTCAGATCACTCAGGCTCTGCTCGCCGGCGCGATGCGAATCCAGCGCCGTCAGCAGCTCGTGGGTAATATTGAGGGCGGCCATGATCGCGATCTTTTCGGCACCCAGCACCTTGCCCCGCGAATGGATGCCGTGCATGGCGCGATCCAGGTAGCGGGCGGAGCGCTTCAGTTGATCCTGCTCCTCGGGCGGGCAGGCGATCACGTAGGGTTTGCCCAGCAGGGTGACTTCGGTCGTCGGGCGAGACGTGTCGCTCATGTTGTCGCTCCGGGGTGGGCGGTGAAGATCGATGCGGTAAGATGGCAGGCATTCGCGCCGAGCGCGTCCGGATTCGTTACCCTGCCTGCGGTCGTTGACCGGCTGTGCCAGGCGAGGTCGAGGACCCGGGCAGCGTGCCGCCGCGATTGATGAATCACTATAGAGAGCCGGTTATTGGCGGTCAACGAGCCGCCTCGCCGGCGCCGCGCGCCCGCCGGCTCTTGCGATCACCCAATCATGGATGCCGACATGTCGATCATCAACGACCAGCTCGATTTTTCCACCGTCGCCAATGTCTTTCTGGCGCATGGCAGCATGCAGTCGCCGGCGTTTCTCGACGGCCGACTGTGCGCCGAGCTCGGTTTGCACGATTTGAGTACCGAGGGGTGGCTGGAGGAGGTCTGCCTGTCGCTCAACGTGGAACAGCCGGAAAGCCGTGAGGACGCGGACGTGCTGCTGGGCTGGCGCCGCCAGACGCTGGACGCGCTCTCTGCCGCCGAGCTCAATTTCGAGCCGCTGTTGCCGGACGAGCTGTTTTCGCTCTCCGAGCGCGCCCAGGGGCTCAAGGAGTGGACCCAGGGCTTTCTCGAAGTCGTCAACGAAGTGGATGGCGAAACCTACGAGAACTGGTCCTCGCCGCTGAAAGAGGCGCTGGAGGATCTCGGCCAGCTGTCGGCGATCGACGTCGATATCGCCGACGACCCCGAGAACGAGAACGATCTCTTCGCGCTGACCGAACATGCCCGAATGGCAGCGATGCTGCTCTACACCGAACAGCACCCTGGAGAACCCCAGGTGGAGCAGGTCGAGAACGAGAGTGTCGATCCTGCCGGCGACGAGGGCGAGACACCGTCATCGTTGCATTGAGTTTGCCCGCGCACCGCGTCGCGTGAGCGACGATATTCCCGGCGTCCCGGCGAGTCCCGAGACGCTCCGCTCAAGGAGAGAGACATGCGACCCGAGCCGCTACCGCGCCCCGCCCCCATCTCGCCAGAGGAGTTCGCGGCCCGTCGCGAGCGCCTGATGGCCGAACTGCCGGAACACAGTGCCGTGCTGTTGCCGGGTGCCGCGCTCAAGACGCGTAATCACGACAGCGAATACGCGTTCCGCCAGAACAGCGATTTCCACTATCTGTGCGGATTCCCCGAACCCGACGCGCTGCTGGTGCTGCTGCCCGGCCGGGAAGCCGGTGAGGCGATCCTCTACTGCCAGGAGAAGGATCCCGAGAAGGAGGCCTGGACCGGCATTCGCATCGGTCCCGAGGGGGCCGTGAGCGACTACGGCATGGATGAAGCGTTCGATAACACCCAGCGTCACAATCTGACCGAACTGCTGGACGGTCGCCAGACCGTCTTCCTGCCGCTGGCCGACACCACCGCCATGGGCATTGCCGAGGGCGTGCGCGCACAGTTGAGCGCCCGGGCGCGACGGGGGGCTGTCGCGCCCACCCGGTTTGCCGATGTCAGTGCCTTGATCCACGAACTCCGCCTGACCAAGAGCGAGGCCGAGCTGGCGCTGATGCGACACGCCGCGCAGATCAGTGCGCTGGCGCACCGGCGGGCCATGCAGGCGAGTCGCCCCGGCCGTTTCGAATATCAGCTGCAGGCCGAACTCGAGCACGAGTTCGTCTGGCACGGTGCCCGCGCGCCTGCCTACGGCACCATCGTCGGCGGCGGGGCCAACGCCTGTGTGCTGCACTACGTCGAGAACGCCGCGTCGCTGGAAGATGGCGACCTGGTGTTGATCGACGCCGGTGGCGAGTTCGACCTCTACGCCGGCGACATTACCCGGACGTTCCCGGTCAACGGCCGTTTCAGCGACGCTCAGCGGGCGTTGTACGACATCGTGCTGGCGGCGGAAGAGCGCGCCGTGGCCGCGGTCGAGCCCGGCGCCACGCTGGAGGCCATTCACCAGGGCGTGGTGCGCGATCTGACCGCGGGTTTGATCGAACTCGGTTTGCTGGAAGGCGAGCTGGAGGAGAACATCGAGTCCCAGCGCTTCCGGCGTTTCTATCTGCACTCGACCTCGCACTGGCTCGGCCTCGACGTCCACGATGTCGGCAGTTATCGGGTCGACGGCGAACCCCGACGACTGGAACCGGGCATGGTGTTGACGATCGAGCCCGGACTCTACATTCCGGATGCCGAAGACATTCCGTCCGCCTACCGCGGCATCGGTATCCGCATCGAGGATGACGTGGTGGTCACCGAGTCCGGCCGCGAGGTACTGACCTCGCAGGTACCCAAGGCGGCAGAGGATATCGAGACGCTGATGCAGGCGCGGAATTGATCGTTTTTTGATCGATTTCGAATGGCGCCTGGAAATTACGTAACCGATGTAAAGCCAGTGTAGGGTGCGTGGATACTGGCGCCTGAATTTTCAATCGTAAGGGAGCGGCTGGTGCAGATGTCTCAGATACGGCAATCCACCACGGTCGACGTGGCCATCATCGGCGGTGGCCTGGTGGGCGCCAGCCTCGCCTGCGCCCTGGGCGGGGCCATGGCAGCGGAGCGCGAGCTGGCCGACGAGCGGACGCCTCTGCGCGTCGCCATCATCGAGCCTCAACCGCTGCCCAGCAGCGCCGAGGCCAACGCTTACCAACCCAGCTTCGACGCCCGGGCCAGCGCCATCGCTTACGGTTCGCGACGGCACTTCGAGCGGCTCGGCGTGTGGTCGGCGATGGCAACGGAGGCGTCCGCGATCCGCCACATCCACGTCAGCGAGCGTGGCCGACTGGGCACGACCCGGCTGCACGCCTCGGAGCTTGGCGTCGAGGCGCTGGGCTACGTCATTCCCAACGCCTGGATGGGGCGAGCGCTGCATGCCCGCCTCGAGTCGCTGCCCATCGACTGGCGCTGTCCGGCCCGGGTCGAATCGCTGGAGACCGAGAGCGGTGGCTATCGGCTCGTACTGGACAGCGGCGAGGTCATTCACGCCGGCCTGACCGTGCTGGCCGACGGCGGGCGTTCCGGCTTCAAGGAGCGGCTCGGCATCGAGAGCGATCACCATTCCTACGAGCAGACCGCGTTGATCGCCAACGTCGAGGTCAGCCGTGCTCACGGTGGCTGGGCCTTCGAACGCTTCACCCGCGAAGGGCCGATGGCCCTGCTGCCTCTCGGCGGGCGGCGGATGGAGCTGGTCTGGACCCACCGGCAGGGCGCGTTCGACGAGACCCTGGCGCTCTCCGACGGCGCCTTTCTCGAGCGCCTGCAGCGAGCCTTCGGCGATCGTGCGGGCCGCTTTCGACGGGTGGGGCAGCGGCACACCTATCCGCTGTCGTTGATCACGGCGCGGGAGACGATTCGCCCGCATCTGGCCATACTGGGCAACGCGGCGCATGCGCTGCATCCGGTCGCCGGGCAGGGTTTCAACCTGGCCCTGCGTGGCGTGATGGACCTGGCCGGTGCCATCGACGCGGCGCGAGCGGACGGCGTTGCCGCCGGCGACCCCCGAACGCTGGCGAGCTTCGAGGCGAGACGCACGGCGGACACGCACCGGATCGTACGCTTCAGCGACGGGCTGATCCGGCTGTTCGGCATCGATCACGCGGCATTGGGGCCGGCTCGTGCCGCCGGCTTGGTCGGCCTCAACGCGCTGGGGCCGTTGCGCCGGACACTGGCGAGACATGCGATGGGCATCGAGCGCTAGCGCCGCCGGTGGAGGAGCCTGCATGTGAACGGGCCGGCAGGTGGCGCGGCATGCGACGAGACAAGGAGTACGCGTAATGGACCAGAGGGAGAGTGATGTCATCATCGTCGGCGGCGGGATCGTC
>NZ_CALFQK010000207.1:0-65880 GCF_937921195.1 uncultured Salinicola sp. | reverse complement strand
CTCTCCCTCAGCCAACCTCCAGATACCACAACGCCCGCGCAGGGCGGGCGTTTCGGATATCGACAAGAATCGAGCGACAAGACAAGTCTCACTGCGTTCAAGGTGACGCTAGTTCAAGATGACGCGCGCGTAACGCTTCTTGCCGGCCTGGATCACATAGCGCTTGCCGGTCTCGAGCATCAGATCCTTGGCCGCGACCTCCCCGTCGACCTTGACCCGGCCGTTACTGAGCATATCCTTGGCCTGGGCACTGTTGTTGGTCAGGTTGGCGCGGTTGAGCACGGCCGCGATCGGCGCCTGGGGAGCGCCCTCGAAATCCACCTCCACTTCCGGCAGATCGTCGGGCAGCTCCCCCTCCGCCAGCTGATTGCCCGCGGAGCGGTGCGCATTGGCTGCCGCTTCTTCGCCGTGATAGCGCGTGATCAGTTCCCGTGCCAGGGTCATCTTGATGTCGCGCGGATTGGCTCCCTGCTCGATCTCACGACGAATCGCCTCGATCTCGTCGTTGGACTTCAGCGACAGCAGCTCGAAGTAGCGCCACATCAGGCTATCCGGCATCGACACGATCTTGTTGAACATCACCCCGGGCGACTCGTCGACGCCGATATAGTTGTTCAACGACTTGGACATCTTCTGCACACCATCCAGCCCTTCGAGCAGCGGCATGGTAATGACGACCTGAGGCTCCTGGCCGAAGTGCTTCTGGACTTCGCGCCCCATCAGCAGGTTGAACTTCTGGTCAGTTCCACCCAGTTCGATATCCGCCTTCAGTGCGACCGAATCGTAGCCCTGCACCAGCGGATAGAGAAACTCGTGGATCGAGATCGACTGGCCGGCGCGATAGCGCTTCTCGAAGTCATCGCGCTCGAGCATGCGCGCCACGGTGGACTGCGCCGAGAGTTCGATCATGTCGGCCGCCGACATCTCGCCGAACCACTCGGCATTGAAGCGCACTTCGGTCTTGTCGGGATCGAGAATCTTGAAGACCTGTTCGCGGTAGGTCTGGGCGTTGGCCTTGACCTCTTCCTCGGTGAGCGGCTTGCGCGTCACGTTCTTGCCGGTGGGATCGCCGATCCGGCCGGTGAAGTCGCCGATCAGGAAGATCACTTCGTGGCCGAGATCCTGGAACTGGCGCATCTTGGTCAGCAACACGCTGTGCCCCAGGTGCAGGTCGGGAGCCGTGGGGTCGAAGCCAGCCTTGATCCGGAGCTTGCGACCGGATCCGAGCTTTTTCACCAGCTCATCTTCGATCAGAATCTCCTGCGTGCCGCGCTTGATCAACGCCAGCGCTTCATCGACCTCGGCCATCGTGTCCGTCTCCCTTACCAACGCTATCGAGCTTGAAAGGCGGCAATCTTAGCATGAGTCTTCGGTCATCGTTGATCGGCGACACCGACGCCGGGTCAGGACACTTCCGGTCACTCATCCTCGATCAGCGAGAACTTCGCGCCATCATCGCTCCTGTCACCGGCGTCCCGGCGTTCGCCATACTTGATCAGCATGCGTAGATCGTTGGCCGAGTCGGCGTGAGCCAGCGCCAGGCTCTCGCTGATGTCCCCGCGGCGGAAGAGCTCGTAAAGCGCCTGATCGAAGGTCTGCATGCCCTGCTCCCGGGAGCGCCGCATCAGATCCTTCAATTCGGCCACCTCGCCACGGCGGATCAGTTCGCTGATCAACGGGGACTTGAGCAGCACCTCGGTCGCGACACAGCGTCCGTCGCCATCCTGGCGCGGCAGCAGTCGCTGGGCGACCACGGCGCGCAGATTGAGCGACAAGTCCATCCCTATCTGCTCCTGGCGGGACGGCGGAAACAGGCTGAAAATGCGCTCGACGGCCTGATCGGCGCTATTGGCATGAAGCGTGGCCAGACACAGATGCCCGGTTTCGGCAAAACTGAGCGCCAGCTCCATGGTGTCGCGGCTTCGTATCTCGCCGATCATGATGACGTCCGGCGCCTGGCGCAGCGCGTTCTTCAGCGCGACCTCGTAGGATTCGGTATCGATGCCCACTTCCCGCTGATTGATGATGCCGCGCTGGTGCGGGTGCATGTATTCGATAGGATCTTCGATGCAGATGATATGGCCGCCGACCGTGCGATTGCGGTGCTGGATCATCGAGGCCAGCGTCGTCGACTTGCCGCTGCCGGTTCCGCCCACCACCAGTACCAGCCCGCGTCGAATGGAAGCCAGCGTCCCCGTCACCTCCGGCAGGCCCAGCGACTCGAGGTCGGGAATGTCGAAAGCGATTCGTCGAACGACCATCGCCGGCTGGCTGCGCTGGTAGAAGGCGCTGACACGAAAGCGCCCCTTGCCGCTCAGGCTCAGCGCGAAATTGGCCTCGTGTTCCGCCTCGAAGGTCTCTCGCCGCCCCTGAGGCAGAGCAATGGCCACCAGCTCGCGCACCTGATCCGGCTGCAGTGGCACGTCACCCAGCGCCACCAGCTTGCCATCCAGTTTCAGGCAGGGCGGCGCACCGGTGGAGATCAGGAGGTCCGAAGCCTGCTTGGCCAGCATGATATCGAGAAGTTGCTCAAACCACTGGGAGGGTGTCATGTCGTGTCCTGGTACCTGAATCCGGAGCGCGAACTCACTGGTCGAGCCCGGCGCGCGATTTGGCGTGGGCTTCCTGACGCGTCACCACACCACTGGCCACCAACTGGGAAAGCGCCGCATCCAGTGTCTGCATCCCCAGGCTACCGCCGGTCTGAATCGCCGAGTACATCTGCGCGACCTTGCCCTCCCGGACCAGATTGCGAATCGCCGACGTCGCCACCAGGATCTCGTGAGCGGCGACGCGCCCACCGCCCTCACGCTTGAGCAGCGTCTGCGAGATCACCGCCTGCAGCGACTCGGACAGCATCGAGCGCACCATGCCCTTCTCGTCGCCGGGAAAGACATCGATGATCCGGTCGACGGTCTTGGCCGCCGATGTCGTGTGCAGGGTGCCGAACACCAGGTGGCCGGTCTCGGCTGCCGTCAGCGCGAGCCGGATGGTTTCCAGATCCCTGAGCTCGCCCACCAGAATGACGTCGGGGTCTTCGCGCAGGGCCGAGCGCAGAGCCGGTGCAAAGCCCTTGGTATCGCGATGCACTTCACGCTGGTTGATCAGGCAGCGCTTGCTTTCGTGTACGAACTCGATCGGATCCTCGATGGTGAGGATGTGTTCCTGGCGGTTGCTGTTGATGTAGTCGATCATCGCCGCCAGGGTCGTCGACTTGCCGCTGCCGGTCGGCCCCGTGACCAGCACCAGGCCTCGCGGCAACATCGACAGGCGCCGGAAGACATCGCCCAGCCCGAGATCATCGAGCGTCAGCACGTTGCTGGGAATGGTGCGGAAGACCGCACCGGCGCCGCGCCCCTGAGTGAACGCATTGACACGAAAGCGGGACACGCCGGTGACCTCGAACGAAAAGTCGGTTTCGAGCGCAGCCTCGAAATCCCGACGCTGTCGATCGTTCATGACATCATAGATCAGGCGCCGAACCTGGCTGTCGTCGAGCGCGGGCACATTGAGACGACGCATGTCGCCATCGACCCGAATCATGGGTGGCAGTCCGGCCGACAGGTGCAGGTCCGAAGCGTCGTGCTTTGCCGAGAACGCCAGCAGTTCGGTAATATCCATGGGTTTTTATTCGATCCCCTGCGTAAGGTCGCCATCCAGTATGCCAGAAGCATCGGTGTCCGAGTCTCTATCCAGCGCCCGCGAGCGCCTCGAGGCGGCGCTGCGGGCGGCCGGGCGGCCGTCAGACGGCGCACGCCTGCTTGCTGTCAGCAAAACCAAGCCAGCAAATATGCTGCGCCAGGCCTATGCCGCCGGTCAACGCGCCTTCGGCGAGAACTACCTGCAAGAAGCCCTGGAAAAGCAGCGGGCGCTGGCCGACCTCGACGACATCGAGTGGCATTTCATCGGTGCACTGCAGTCGAACAAGACCCGCGACGTCGCCGAGCATTTCAACTGGGTGCATGGCGTCGACCGGGAGAAGATCGCCCGCCGCCTCTCCGAGCAGCGCCCGCCGGCACTGGGACCCATCGATCTCTGTCTGCAGCTCAACGTCAGCGGCGAAGCCAGCAAGGCGGGGGTCGACATCGACGACCTGCCGGCACTCGCCGAGTCTCTGCTGGCACTTCCCAACCTTCGCTTGCGGGGCCTGATGGCGTTACCGGCGCCCAGTGAGGACAGAGATCGGCAGCGTCACGCATTCCGCCAGGTCGCCACCGCGCTGGCCGAGTTGCAGCGCCGCTTTCCCGAAGCCCCCCTGGATACCCTGTCGATGGGCATGAGCGGCGATCTGGAGGCCGCCGTCCTGGAGGGCGCCACCATCGTTCGCCTGGGCACCGCCATCTTCGGCAGCCGCCCGCCGCCGCCCGGGAGCTGACGACATCGCCCCGTTTCCGACCGACCCCAAGGACCCAGTCATGACCGACTCGCCCAACGCCAGCCGCATCGTCTTCATCGGTGCCGGCAACATGGCCAGCGCCATCTTCGGCGGGATGCTAGAAGGCGGCTACCCCGCCGATGCCATCGTCGCCACGTCACGCAGCCAGGAAAAGCGCGATGCCATCGGTCAGCGCTATGGCATTCGCACGATGCAGGATAACCTGGCCGCGGTCGGGGAAGCGGACGTCGTCGTCCTCGCCGTCAAACCGCAAATGATGCGCGATCTCTGCCTGTCGCTACGGGATAGCGTTCAGGCCCGTCGGCCTCTCGTCATTTCGGTGGCGGCCGGGCTCGATGCCGCGACCCTGGACGCCTGGCTGGGGGGCGATCTGGCTCTGATCCGCTGCATGCCCAATACGCCCTCGCTGGTCGGCGAGGGCGCGAGCGGCCTGTACGCCAACGACCGCGTCAGCGCCGCCGAACGCCAACTCGCGACCGACCTGCTGGAGTCGGTGGGTCTGGTCGAGTGGGTGGAGGACGAAGCCCAGATCGAGGCCGTGACTGCCATCTCCGGCAGCGGCCCGGCCTACTTCTTCCTGTTCATGGAGTCGCTGGAGGCCGCCGGGATAGCGTTGGGCCTGGCGCCCGAGAGCGCCCGCCGACTGGCATTGCAGACCGCCTTCGGCGCCGCCAAGATGGCGCGGGAGAGCGAATTCGACCCCGCCGAGCTGCGTCGGCGTGTCACCTCCCCCAACGGCACCACCGAGCGCGCGATCCACACGTTCGAGGAGGCAGGTCTGGCCGAGATCGTGAGCCGCGCGACCCACGCCTGCGCGGAGCGCGCCCGGGAGCTGTCGAGCGAGCTGGGTCAGAACTGAACGAGCCGGAATGGAATCCGCCGAATCACTAGGAGAACGTAATGGGCAGTAATCTTGGAAGCGCCGGCCTGATGCTGGTCAACACGCTGGTCAACATCTATCTGTTTGTGCTGATGCTGCGCTTTTTGCTGCAATTCTCGCAGGCGGACTACTACAACCCGATGAGCCAGGGGATCGTCAAGGCGACCCAGCCGGTGGTCGCGCCGGTTCAGAAGATCCTGCGGCCCGTCGGGCGTATCGACATCGCCACGCTGTTCGTGGGTTTCCTGCTCAAGGTGATCGTGATCACCGCCATCTTCCAGATTGCGGGTTTCGGCATGCCTCCGCTGCAGGGCCTGCTGCTGGCGGGGATCGCAGGCGTGCTCAACGCGATTCTCAAGATCTACTTCTTCGCCCTGATCATCATGATCATCCTGAGCTGGGTGGCACCCCGCGCCAGTCATCCGGGTGCACTGCTGGTGATGCAGATCGTCGAGCCGATCATGGCCCCGGTGCGCCGCGTGATACCGCCGCTGGGCATGATCGACCTATCGCCGATCGTGGTGTTCATCGCCATCAATCTGCTCGATAGCGTCGTCGTCGGCTCGTTGGCCCGTGCCGCCGGCCTGCCGGGCGCTCTGGTCGGCTTCTGAGCCACGCCGGCCGCCTCCGCCGCCAGTCCCGCGCTCTATCACGGTCCGCGCCAGCAGCAGGTCTCGGATCGTCGACGAGCGGCGGCTGGCGGCGTCCGGGCACACACCGATGTCAATCGGCCACGTGCCCTCGCTGAACCTGGAGACTATCCCGCTTCATGTCCGCTTCCTTTCCGTCCGACTCCGTCGGCCTGGTCACACCGCAGACCGCGACATTCGAGTCGCCGCTGGCCCTGGCCTGCGGCAAGACCCTCGAACGCTTCGAGCTGGTCTACGAGACCTACGGCACGCTCAATGCCGAGCACAGCAACGCGGTCCTGATCTGTCACGCCCTTTCCGGCCATCACCATGCCGCGGGCTTCCACAGCGCCGACGAGCTCAAGCCCGGCTGGTGGGACGCCTACATCGGCCCCGGCAAGGTGATCGATACCGACCGCTTCTTCGTCGTCTCGCTCAACAACCTCGGCGGTTGCCACGGCAGCACCGGCCCTAGCAGCGTCGATCCGCAAACCGGCCGCCAGTGGGGTCCCACGTTTCCGGTCATGACGGTGGCGGACTGGGTCCACAGCCAGGCACGCCTGGCCGACCAGCTCGGCATCGAACGCTTCGCCGCCGTGGTGGGTGGCAGCCTCGGAGGCATGCAGGCGATGCAGTGGACGATCGCCTATCCGGAGCGCGTCGCCAACGTGGCGGTGATCGCCGCGACCCCGCGACTGTCGGCGCAGAACATCGCCTTCAACGAAGTGGCCCGCCAGGCGATCCGTTCGGACCCCGATTTCCACGACGGCTGGTACGCCGACCACGGCGCGATTCCCAAGCTGGGCCTGAAGCTGGCCAGGATGATCGGCCACATCACCTACCTGTCCGAGCACTCGATGGGCTCGCGCTTCGGCCGCGACCTGCGCAGCGACCAGCTGAACTTCGGCTACGACGTCGAGTTCCAGGTGGAGTCCTACCTGCGCCACCAGGGTGATACCTTCTCGACCCGCTTCGATGCCAACACCTACCTGTTGATGACCAAGGCGCTGGACTACTTCGACCCCGCGGGACAGCACGACGGCGACCTGGCAGCCGCGCTGGCACCGGCAGCATGCCCTTTTCTGGTCGTCAGCTTCACTACCGACTGGCGTTTCGCCCCGGCCCGCTCGCGGGAACTGGTCAATGCCCTGCTGCGAGCCGGCAAGGCGGTCAGCTACGTCAACGTCGACTCCCCCCACGGGCACGACGCCTTCCTGCTGCCCAACGACCAGTACGAGTCGGTTTTCGGCAGCTTCATGCGGCGCATCGATGCCGAGCTCAACGGAGGGACGAACTGATGCGCGCGGATCTCGAACTGATCTACGACTGGGTGCCCGAAGATGCCCGCATCCTCGACCTGGGCTGCGGCGACGGCACGCTGCTGGCGGCGCTCGCGCGCCACAAGAACGTCACCGGCTACGGCCTCGAGATCGATCCGGAAGGGATCTCGGCGTGCCTGACCAAAGGCGTCAACGTGCTCGAGCAGAATCTCGACGACGGCCTGGGCAATTTCGTGGACGATGCCTGCGACCTGGTGATCATGACCCAGGCGCTGCAGGTCCTGCGCCGCCCGGACGCCATGCTGGACGAAATGCTGCGGGTGGCCCCGGAGTGCATCATCGCCTTCCCCAACTTCGCTTACTGGAAGCACCGGCTCCACCTGACGCTCCGTGGTCGCATGCCGGTCTCGCGCTCCCTGCCCCACGCCTGGTACGACACGCCCAACATCCACCTGTCGACGTTCCGGGACTTCGCCAACCTGTGCCGCGACAAGGGCGTCACCATCGTCGACGAGGCCGTCGGCAGCGCCGAACACGAGGGACACTGGTCATCGAGGCTCTGGCCCAACCTGTTCGGCGAGACGGCGATCTTCCGGGTCCGGCGCGGGCGTTAACGCGACTCGCCGCCGGCGGGTTGCCAGCGCCGTTCGAGATTCACGGCCAGGCGGCGATCCAGCATCACCGCCGCGGGCCGCCCCTGCACCCACGCCAGCCGGCAACCGTAGGCCAGCACCTCGACGCCACGCTCGGCGACCGCCTGGAGCGTGCGTGCGTATGCGGGATCGAGATGCGCCGCCGGCGCCACGTCGTCGATACCGGTGTGCGCCGCGCAGAACAGCAGCACCCCGCGGTGGCCCTGGGCAACCAGCTCGGCCAGCACCTCGAGATGACGGCGTCCACGCTCGCTGACCGAATCGGGAAAATAGCCATGTCCGTCGCTCTCCTTGAGCGTCACCTGCTTGACCTCGACGAAGGTGTCGCGCCCCTGCGCCTCTCCCAAGCGGAAATCGAGCCTGGCCCCCTCGACGCCGGCCTCTCGCTTGAGCTCGGCGAAGCCGGCGAGCTCCGGCACGAGACCGCCGCGCAGCGCCTCCTCGACCAGCGCATTGGCACGCCCGGTGTGCACCGACACGAGGTCGACGCCACCCGCCCCGTCGGGCAGTTCGATCAGCTCCCAGGTCCAGGACAACTTGCGGGCGGGATTGGTGCTCGGCGACACCCAGACACGGCAACCGGGGACATTGACGGCGCGCATCGAGCCGGTATTCGGACAGTGCGCGATGACCTCGCGGCCGTCGTCGAGCTCGATATCGGCCAGGAAACGCTTGTAGCGCCTCAACAGCGTGCCAGGGAGAAGAGCGGGATAGTTCATGGAGTACTGATATCCAGAAAGCCAGAAAGACGAGTGCCAGGAGAGATTCGGTCCAGAGAGACGACAGTCGCGGCATCGCCCACCCGGCGGATGCCAGCCCGATTCCCCGGGTTTCACTAACCGGGGATGAGAAAAATAAAGCGCCCATTCGGTTGCAAAGCGGCAACTTTTTCGCTAAATAAGCATGGCTTCGGGCAGTGGCAGACGCTGCCCCCGGCCGATACTCGGCCAGATCACACGCGTCACGACACTTGCGTAACGAGGCAGCCCCCATGCCAGTAGCGGAAAAGAAAACGGAAGCGCCCAGTCAATTCACCCCGTACCAGCCGGCGCCGGGTGAAGAGTATATGAATGACAAACAACTTGCGCATTTCCGTGAGATCCTTCTGGGCTGGAAACAGGATCTGATGGAAGAGGTCGACCGTACGGTTCGCCACTTGCAGGAAGAAGCCAACAACTTCGCAGACCCCGCTGATCGCGCCACGCAGGAAGAGGGATTCAGCCTGGAACTGCGCACGCGCGATCGCGAGCGCAAGCTGCTCAAGAAGATCAATGAAACGATCGAGAAGATCGACGAGGAAGACTACGGCTTCTGCGAGGCCTGTGGTGTCGAGATCGGCATTCGCCGCCTCGAGGCTCGCCCCACGGCGACGCTCTGCGTCGACTGCAAGACGCTGGCCGAGCTCAAGGAGAAGCAGCTCGGCGGCTGAACGGCCTCGGTTGCCATAGATGTGTGACGGGCACCTCCAGCGGTGCCCGTCTTGCGTTTCGCGCTATCCTCGCGTCATCCGGCACTGCCATGTCCCACGTCACGAGCCGCCTCATGACCACTGCGCCACCCTCTGCCTCGGGCTATATCGGCCGTTTCGCGCCCACGCCCTCCGGCCCGCTCCACCTGGGCTCCCTGGTGGCGGCGCTGGGCAGTTGGCTGGATGCCAGAGCAGCCGGCGGTCGATGGCTGCTGCGCATCGAGGACATCGACCCGCCACGCTGCCCTCCAGGCGCCGTCGACCAGATCCGCCGTCAGTTGGAAGCGTTCGGCCTGGAGTGGGACGGGGAGATCCGCCATCAGAGCGCCCGCGGAGCCGCCTATCAGGCGGCGCTGGACCGTCTGGTCGCTGACCGGATGGCCTACCCCTGTGGCTGCTCGCGACGCGAGTGGCAGCAGCATGGTCATTACCCCGGCTGGTGCCGCCATGGCTCGCTTCACCCCGGGCGCCCCCAGGCCTGGCGACTGAGGACCGACAAGGGCATCCAGCCGGTGTGCTGGCAAGATCGCCTGTTCGGACGCCAATGCCTGGACCCGACCTTCCAGGGCGACGTGGTCATCAGGCGCAAGGATGGCCTCTGGGCCTATCAACTCGCGGTGGTGGTCGACGACGCGGAGCAGGGCATCACCGATGTGGTTCGCGGCTTCGACCTGCTCGACAATACCCCCTGGCAGCGACAGCTCCAGGTCGCACTGGGCTATCCCGAGCCGCGCTATCTCCACCTGCCACTGATCCTGGGCGAGGATGGCCAGAAGCTGTCCAAGCAGAATCTCGCGGCCGCCATTCCCCACGATGGCGCTCTGGCCCGCCCGGTACTCCATCAGGCGCTGAAACTGCTGGGGCAGGCGCCATCCTCCGCGCTGCGCCAGGCTGAGATATCCACTCAGTTGGCACACGCTCTCGAGCACTGGTCCCCCGACCTGATGACCGCGATCCCGGGTCAACGGCCGGAGTGAGCCCCGATACACAGCCCCGATACGAAGCCCCATGCAAAACCCCTACGCGCCCCCTTACGCAACCCCCCTGTACAGAGCTCCTCGTCGCCCCCTGCCTGGCGGTCGACGCGTGTCGCTCAGCGCCGCCAAAACGGCTTCTTCCTTCGATTGAAGACTATTGTCTAAGCGAAACTCGCGCCGTTTTGCGCCACCCTGTCGCCATTGCGCAGAAGGGGCGCACCACAATTACGCATGACGCGCAGCAGATGCCCCCTTATGAACCATCTGGATTCCCCCATGGACGTCGCCATACGATGGCCAGCATGGAGAAGGATTCGCAAGAAATTGATTTCCTTAAAAAAAACAAGGAGTGGCACGGCACGTGCTGTAACTAAAACAAGAAAAATAACAGCGGGTATCCGATCAAGCCCAATAACAACAGACGGATCGGAATGACTCCCAACGCCGACAACAACAACAAGGCGGCAATCAACCTAGGAAGGCAAATCGCCATCGGCCCCCAACAACAACACTGGCCAAGGGCGAACGAGGACACGAACAACAACAATCGTTCTCGAGCCGACGCAAAATCAGGACGCGACGCTCTTCACCAACGAGGCAACAACAACAAGCCTCCTCGTGATCTGGAGACTTCCCGGAACAACGACAACAACCGGGAAAGGGCATTGCCTGTCGTGGTTGGATTATTGTTTTGAATACGAGGTGGTCGCTACACACAGCATGGCTGATAACGACAAGCCAGTGACTGCACGCTCGTTCAGCGACTGTGGTGCGTATTCAAGGCGATGCGCCATCACGAACAAGAAGAAGCGGCATGGACGTTGCGAAGCATCCTTGCAGGGGGAGGCCCATCGGGTCTCCCCTTTTACTGTGCCCGTCGACCCTGCTCGTCCCCTCGTGGAATGAGGTCACGGCAGATGTCGGCACGACCCACCCCGGCATGATCCCCCATGGCGAAGCCTGTACCGAGCCTTTGGATCGCCCCCTCGTCTCCCCATTGCCTTTGCAAGCCTTCTGGCCTCCGCTACACTGGGGTTTTGCTACCTCGCGAGTCGATTTCGCCGCATGTTCAAAGGATTTTCCCGTTTTCTCCAGCGTCCCGGTGAACGTTTAAAGACTTTCTTCGGCCCGGAATCCGCTCAGGCGGCCGAAGAGACCACGACCACCCGACAAGTCCTTCCTCGCGACGAACACAACGTCTCGCGTCAGAATCTCAGCGAAAGCGCTCTCAAGGTACTGTATCGACTCAATGGCGCCGGCTACGACGCCTACCTGGTCGGTGGTTGCATTCGGGACTCCCTGCTCGGCAACCGGCCCAAGGATTTCGACGTCGCCACCAACGCGACACCGGACGAGGTGCGTCAGCTATTTCGCAACTCCCGTATCATCGGCCGGCGCTTCCGTATCGTTCACGTCCGCTTCGGGCGCGAGGTGATCGAGGTCACGACCTTTCGCGGACGGCATGGCGAGGAGCACGCGGGCAATCACAGCCAGCAGTCGGACGAAGGCCTGCTGCTGCGCGACAACGTCTGGGGTAGCGTCGAGGAGGATGCGATTCGTCGCGACTTCACCGTCAACGCGCTCTACTACAGCGTGACCGACTTCGCCATCCATGACTGGACCGGCGGTCTACAGGACCTGGACGATCGCGTGCTCCGTCTGATCGGCGATCCGGAAACCCGTTATCGCGAGGATCCGGTGCGTATGCTGCGCGCCGCGCGTTTCGCCGCCAAGCTCGACTTCCGGATTGAAGAAGGTACCGAGGCACCGATTCGCGAGTTGGCCCCGCTGCTGCTGCAGATCCCGCCGGCGAGGCTGTTCGAGGAAGTGCTCAAGCTGTTCCTCTCCGGGCACGCGCTGCAGAGCTTCCGGGTGCTGCGTGATCATGGCCTGTTCGCGATGCTGTTCCCCGAGAGCGACGAAGTCCTCGACGAGCACCCCTGGGCGGTCAAGCTGGTCGAGCAGGCGCTGACCAACACCGATGCGCGGATCGCCCAAGATCGACCGGTCACGCCTGCCTTCCTGTTTGGCGCCCTGCTGTGGCCCTGCGTCCAGCAGCGCACTCCGCGCATCGCCCACGAGCAGGACCTGCCGGACGTCCCGGCTCAGCAGGCCGCCGCGCAGCAGGTCATCAGTCGTCAGTTGCAACATACCTCGATCCCCAAGCGCTTCAGCATCCCGATGCGCGAGATCTGGGATCTTCAGCAGCAACTCCCGCGCCGACGCGGCCGTCGGGTGTTCCAGACACTGGAACATCCGCGTTTCCGCGCCGCCTACGACTTCCTGCTGCTGCGCGAGGAAGCCGGCGAGCTGGCCCCAGGCCTGGGTGCCTGGTGGACCGAATTCCAGCAGGCGGACGAGGAGGGGCAGCGCCAGCTACTCGCCAACGACACCGGCGGCGGCAACGGCAATCCGGCGGGAACGAGTCCCAAACCCCGCCGTCGACGCCCGCGCAAGCGTCGGCGGCCGACCAACAAGCCGATACCGCCGACGCTGGATGACTGACCACCGACGCTTCGCCCTGGCCTATGTCGGCCTGGGCAGCAACCTGGAGTCGCCCCGTGACCAACTGGCGCGGGCAGTGTCGGCACTGGCCTCGCTACCGGTGAGCGAGCGCGTTGCCGTCTCCTCTCTCTACGCCAGCGCTCCGGTCGGCCCCCAGGATCAACCCGATTTCGTCAACGCCGTCGTCGCCGTGCGCACTCGACTCTCGCCGCTGGCGCTGCTCGACCAGCTCCAGGCGATCGAGCAGCGCCATCGCCGTGTGCGGCATCGCCACTGGGGGCCCCGGACGCTGGATCTGGACCTGCTGTGGTACGCGGGCCTCACTTGCCACTCCCCTCGTCTCACCCTGCCCCATCCGGAGATGATGCATCGCCGATTCGTGCTGGAACCCCTGGCTGAAATCGCGCCGACGCTCTCCCTCGGCGGCGAGCTGCCGGGGAGTCTGGCAAACAGGCTGGAAGATCAGACGCTGCACCGTCTGCCGGCGTGAACCCTCGGCATGCCGCCAATGTCGTGTTGCGTCTGGTGGGCAACTCACTACACTCTGCTCCGCATCGCCCTGTCGGGCATGATGGATGGGCTCGCGCCCTGGTCGCGAGCCGCAGGTCGGAGCCTTCGTCAACGCCGTAGCGAGCAGGGCTCGGCGCGATTGGGAGAGAGAGCATGAAGCGCGTTACCCTGGACACGTTGCGCGACTGCAAGGCGCGCGGCGCGGCGTTCAGCTGTCTGACCGCGTACGATGCCACGCTGGCGCGTTGCGCCGATACCGCCGGTATCGATGTGCTGCTGGTCGGCGACTCGCTGGGCATGGTATTGCAGGGACACGCCAGCACCCTGCCCGTCACCCTGGAAGACATCCGCTATCACACCACCTGCGTGGCACGGGGCAAGCAGCGAAGCCTGCTGATGGTCGATCTCCCGTTCATGAGTAACGCCGATATCGGTCAACTGCTGCGCGACGCGGGTGAGCTGATGCGCGCCGGCGCCGAACTGATCAAGATCGAGGGCGAAGCCTGGATGGCCGACGGCATCCGCGAACTCACGCGCCGTGGCGTTCCCGTCTGCGCCCATCTCGGGTTGACCCCGCAGAGCGTCCACCAGCTCGGCGGGTTCAAGGTTCAAGGCAGGGCCGCCGATGCGGCCCAGCGCATCGTCGACGATGCCCAGCGACTGGTCGAGGCCGGCGCCGCCGTCATCCTGCTGGAGTGCGTGCCCCGGGCCGTGGGCAAAGCGGTCAGGGACGCCGTCGCCGCGCCCGTCATCGGCATCGGTGCCGGCCCGGACGTGGATGGGCAGATCCTGGTCATGCACGACACGCTGGGGCTCAACAGTGGCTATGTGCCACGCTTCGTGCAGAATTTTCTACCCGGCCAGGAGAGTATCGAGTCGGCGTTCCGCGCCTATGACGAAGCGGTCAAATCCCGTCGCTTTCCGGCCGAGGAGCACTGTTTCTGATGCAGACGCTGCATGATATCGCGCCGCTGCGAGAGACCCTGCAGGCCCACCGAATGGCCGGGCGGCGCATCGCGCTGGTGCCGACCATGGGCAATCTCCACGCCGGCCACCTGGCCCTGGTCGAGCGGGCCCGAGGGCTCGCCGACGTGGTGGTCGCCACGCTGTTCGTCAACCCGCTGCAGTTCGGCGCCGGCGAGGACTTCGGCCAGTATCCGCGCACCCTCGAAAGCGACCGCGACAAGCTGGCGGCGCACGACTGCGATCTCCTCTTCGCCCCCGGCGTCGAGACGCTCTATCCCGGCGGACTCGAGACGCAGACCCAGGTCCACGTGCCGGACGTCTCCGAGGGGCTTTGCGGCGGCAGCCGCCTCGGCCACTTCGATGGCGTCGCGACGGTGGTTTCGCTGCTGTTCCACCTGGTGCAGCCGGACATCGCCTGTTTCGGCGAGAAGGACTTCCAGCAACTGGCCGTCATCCGCAAGCTGGTGGCCGACCTGCATTTCCCGATCGAGATCGTCGGCGTGCCGACCGTTCGTGCCGAGGACGGCCTCGCGCTGTCGTCACGCAACGGCTATCTCGGTGCCGACGACCGGGCTCTGGCGCCCGCCTTCCACCGGGAGCTGTCGCGCTGCCGCGATGCGCTGGCCAGTGGCCGAGCACCCGACGCCGCGCTCTCGGAGGCCAGGCAAGCGCTACAGGCATCCGGATTTCGAGTCGACTACCTGGAGATCCGCGGACCCGCCCTGGCTCCGTTCGATATCGCTCGCCATGCCGAAGGCCGCCTGCTGGGGGCGGTCTATCTGGGCTCGACGCGACTGATCGACAACCTGGCCGTCTCCTTGCCGCGTCCGGCCGGAAGCGGCATCCGCCATGGCTGACGACCGCTGGCGTCCGGCGCTGCCGACGGACCTTGCCCGCATCGCCGAATGGATCGGAACGGCACGGGCGCTGGAGCGCTGGGCTGGCCCCGGCCTGTCGTGGCCGACGAATGGCGCCAGGCTATGGCGGGAAATCGACGGCGGCGGCCTGCTCTCGTTCTGCCTCGTCTCCGGCAGCGAGCCACTCGCCTTCGGCCAGCTCGTCGTCAAAGGCGAGCGCCACTATCATCTGGCCCGCGTCATCGTGTCGCCATCGCGCAGACGCCAGGGGCTTGGCGAAGCGCTGTGCCGTCACCTGCTGGACGAAGCCCGCCAGCGCCGCGCCGAGCGCGTGACGCTCAACGTCTTCACCGACAACCAAGCGGCGATCGATCTCTATCGGCGACTGGGTTTCACCGATTGCGGCAGCGCCGATTCGCGTGGCATTCGCCCCATGCAACTGAGACAATTTGCCGCGAATGTCGACAATGACGTCCCCTAGCTCCTGCAGCGTACCGACCACGCGGCGGTTCGACAGTGAAAGAGACACGATGAATCAATTGAGACCGGACCCCTTCTCCCCGTATCAGTTCTACACGGCCGAGCAGTGGGCCGAATTTCGAGCCGATACGCCGCAGACGCTATCGGCGGAAGAGTTGCAGCGGCTGCGCTCGCTCAACGATCCGATCGACCTGGGCGAGGTGCGACGGATCTATTTGTCGCTGTCACGCCTGCTCTCCTCCTACGTCGAGGCGAGCCAGCGGCTGTACGCCCAGCGCAAACGCTTCCTGGACATCGACGACACCCAGAAGACGCCGTTCATCATCGGCATCGCGGGCTCCGTCGCGGTGGGCAAATCGACCACCTCGCGCATCCTCAAGGAGCTGCTGGCGCGCTGGCCGTCGAGCCCCAAGGTCGACCTGGTCACCACCGACGGCTTCCTCTATCCCAACGCCACGCTGCGCGACAAGGAGCTGATGGCCCGCAAGGGCTTCCCGGAGAGTTACGATATCGGCGCCCTGCTGCGCTTCCTGTCGTGGATCAAGGCCGGAGCCCGCAATGTCCGGGCGCCGCTCTACTCGCACCTGACCTACGACGTGCGCGATAGCGAATACCAGATCGTCGACCGCCCCGACATCCTGATCGTCGAGGGCATCAACGTACTGCAGGTCCGCGACCTCCCGGAAGACGGCAAGATGGTGCCGTTCGTCTCCGACTTCTTCGACTTCTCGATCTACATCGATGCCGAGGAAGCTCACATACACGACTGGTACCTGGAGCGCTTCAAGCTGCTGCGGCAGACCGCCTTCCAGAACGCCGATTCGTTCTTCCACCGCTATGCCCAGATCGACGAGCCGGCGGCGCTCGAGATCGCCGAAGGGCTGTGGCGTGACATCAACCGCCGCAACCTGCGCGAGAACATACTGCCCACGCGCCCACGCGCCGATCTGATCCTGCGCAAGGGTCGCGATCATCTGGTGGAGCAGGTGGCGCTGCGGAAGCTGTGAGCCGTGGCCGACCCGACGGGTCAGCGGTGACGCGGCAGAGAACCGGCGCGACAGGCTGCAAATAGAAACAGCGTTTTGTCATTTTGCGTAAGGGCATCGAACTTTTTCGGCATCCACCCTTCTCAAGAGGCGTCTTAGACTTCTGGGCAAGGACTCCGAGGGATGCTCATTTCGGTACAGGCGTTACGCGCCCTGGCGGCATGGATCGTCGTCTTCCACCACTTCATGCAGGTCTTCTTCAGCTTCGAGGCGGACAACTGGGTCGAGTACCTCTTCTCCACCCGCGGCCAGGTGGGTGTGGATATCTTCTTCGTCATCAGTGGCTTCATCATCTACGTCTCCAGCCGCGGCAAACGGCTTACGATGCCGCAGTTCCTGCTGCACCGGCTCGTCCGGATCGTGCCCGCCTACTGGCTCTATACGCTGATCACCGCCGCGATCATCTACTTCACCAGCAACGTCATGCCGGAGTACGGCCTGAGTCTCAAGGGCCTGATCATGTCGCTGTTTTTCCTGCCCACGGAGAACCCCGCCGGCTACGGCTACTATCCCATCCTGCCGGTGGGTTGGACGCTCAACTTCGAGATGCTGTTCTACGTGGTGTTCGCGGCCTCGCTGATGCTCAAGCGCGAATGGCGGCTCTGGAGCGTGGTGCTGGCGATCGTGGTCATCAATACGCTGTTTGCCCACCAGCCGTTCATCAGCAACTTCTACACCGACCCGATCATCTTCGAATTCCTGCTGGGCATGGGCATCGGCGCCATCTACAGACGCTACGGACTGCCCCAGGGACGCTGGTGGCCGATCGCGCTGGCGCTGGCCAGCAGCGCCACGATCCTCCATTTCAACGATCCGTCCGGTGCGCTGCGGTTCCTCGCCTGGGGTCTGCCGAGCGCGCTGCTGGTGGTCGCCTTCATCGGGATGGAGTCCCGTATCGGCAACAACCGGGTGTTCAAGGCGATGGGGGATTGGTCCTACTCCACCTACCTGCTGCATGTGATCGTGCTGTGGTCGGGCAACTACGTGCTGACCGAGCAGTTCGGCCTGGCCCCCTACCTGGCGCTGGCGATCTGCCTGCCCGTCATCGCGCTCTGCTCCTGGCTCAGCTACGAATTCGTGGAGAAGAAACTCTCCCGCCAGCTCAAGCGACGCCTGCCTGCGCCGCGCCCCCTAGCCGCCGCGGCATGAGCCGCCCATGAAAAACGCCCGGCCTGCATGGCGCAGACCGGGCGTTGGCGGTTACCGCCGGGGGATCACGCTTCGGTGACGAGGGTCGCCTCGAAGGCAGCCTTCTCTTCCGGGGTGATCTCCTTGATCGACAGCTTCACGCGATTGCGGTTGTCGATGTCGAGCACCTTGACCGTCACTTCCTGGCCTTCGCTAAGGTACTCCTTCACGTCGTTGACGCGCTCCGGCACGATCTGGGAGATGTGCACCAGACCGTCGGTACCCGGCATGAAGTTGACGAAGGCGCCGAAGTCGGCCAGGCGCACCACCTTGCCGCGATAGAGCTTGCCGATCTCGGCTTCGGCGGTGATGCCGAGCACGGTGTCGATGGCGCGCTTGGCCGCGGAACGATCCTCGGCGTAGATGCGGACGGTGCCGTCATCGTCGATATCGATCGACGCGCCGGTCTCTTCGCAGATGCCGCGAATCGTGGCACCACCCTTGCCGATGACGTCGCGGATCTTGTCCGGCGAGATCTTGATCGTCTGCATCGCCGGCGCATGGTCGGAAACCTCGTTGCGGCTCTCGGCGATCACGGCGTTCATCTTGTCGAGGATCTCGATACGAGCCTGGTGCGCCTGCTGCAGCGCCGTCTCCATGATCTCCTCGTTGATGCCCTCGATCTTGATGTCCATCTGCAGTGCGGTCACGCCGTTGGCGGAACCGGCCACCTTGAAGTCCATGTCGCCGAGGTGATCCTCGTCGCCCAGGATATCGGTCAGCACGGCGAAGCCGTCGTCGTCCTTGACCAGGCCCATGGCGATACCCGCCACCGGCGCCTTGATCGGGACCCCGGCATCCATCAGCGCCAGCGAGGAGCCACAGACCGACGCCATCGAGCTGGAGCCGTTGGACTCGGTGATCTCGGACACCACGCGGATGGTGTAGGGGAACTCGTCTTCGCCCGGCAGCATCGCCTGGATACCACGGCGCGCCAGGCGGCCATGACCGATCTCGCGACGCTTGGGGCCGCCCATGAAACCGGCTTCGCCGACGCTGTACGGCGGGAAGTTGTAGTGCAGCAGGAAGCGATCCTTGCGCTCGCCCTCCAGCGATTCGATCAACTGGGCGTCGCGCAGCGTGCCCAAGGTGGCGATGACCACGGCCTGGGTTTCGCCACGGGTGAACAGCGCCGAACCGTGGGTGCGCGGCAGTACGCCGACCTTGATGTCCAGCGGACGCACGGTCTTGTGGTCGCGGCCGTCGATACGCGGCTCGCCGGCGATGACACGACGCCGCACGGTGTGCTTCTCGAGACTGGCCAGGGCGCCACCGACTTCATCGGCGCTGAACTGCGGGGCGTCGCCGCCGGCCAGCTGCTCGATCGCCTTGGCGCGAATCTCGGCCAGCGCATCCTGGCGCGCCATCTTGTCGGTGATGCGATAGGCTTCACCCACGGCGGACTCGAAGCTGCCGGCGACGGCTTCCTTGAGCGCCACGTTGGCGGCGGCCGGCTGCCAGTCCCACTTCGGCTTGCCGGCTTCGTCGACCAGCGACTTGATCGCGTCGATCGCGACCTGCATCTCCTGGTGGGCGTAGAGCACGCCGCCCAGCATTTCGTCCTCGGTCAGCTCCTGGGCTTCGGACTCGACCATCAGCACGGCCTTGTCGGTACCCGCCACCACCATGTTGAGCTCGGAGGTGGCCAGCTCTTCCACCGTGGGGTTGAGGAAGTAGCCGCGCGATTCGGTGAAGCCGACACGCGCCGCCCCGATGGGGCCGCTGAATGGCAGGCCGGAGATCGCCAGCGCGGCGGACGTACCGATCATCGCGGCGATATCGGGATCCTGGTTGCGATCGGCGGAGAGCACGGTGCAGATGACCTGCACTTCGTTCATGAAACCTTTCGGGAACAGCGGACGGATCGGACGATCGATCAGACGCGAGGTCAGCGTCTCCTTCTCGGTCGGACGGCCTTCGCGCTTGAAGAAGCCACCCGGGATCTTGCCCACGGAGTAGGTCTTCTCCTGGTAGTGCACGGAGAGCGGGAAGAAGTCCTGGCCGGGCTTGAGGTCCTTGCGTCCGACCACGGTACACAGCACCACGGTGTCGTCCATGGTGACCAGCACAGCGCCGGTGGCTTGGCGCGCAACGCGCCCGGTTTCTAGGGTGACGGTACTCGAACCGTACTGGAACGTGGTCTGAACCGGATTCACGGGCTTTCCTTTACTTGTCGAATTCATATGGGGTCTTTTGACTCGGCGCTCATTCTAGGCGTTCGAGCGGGATAGAGCTACCGGTGGGCGACCTTGGTCCCATGCTCCCCGGCACGGCGAGAGGCTGTCCGAAACGCCAAGACCCCCGCTCGGAAGCGGGGGTCTTGGGATTGTCACTACCGGGTCGCCGACCGGCGACCCGGCCAGCGGCGAGTTACGCCTCGCGCTTGCCGTCGACCAGGCGTCGCAGCTTCAGCGGATTGGCGTGCTTGACCGCTGCCGGCAGCAGCGCATCCGGCAGATCCTGATAGCAGACCGGACGCAGGAAGCGGAAGATCGCCGCCGTGCCCACGGAGGTGGTGCGCGAATCCGACGTCGACGGGAACGGCCCGCCGTGAACCATGGCATCGCACACTTCCACCCCGGTCGGCCAGCCGTTGACCATCACCCGACCCGCCTTGCGCTCGAGGATCGGCAGCAGCGCGCGGGCGGCCTCCAGGTCGGCGTCGTCCATCTGCAGGGTCGCGGTGAGCTGCCCTTCCAGATGTTCGGCGACCCGCTCGAGTTCGGCGGCATCGGCACACTCGACCACCAGCGACGTGGCGCCGAAGACTTCGCCCTGAAGTGCCTCGTCGGAGAGGAAATCCTGCGCCGAGGTCACAAACAGGCCGGTCTGACACTGGTTGGGGCCTTCGCCCTTCTGGCCTCGCGCCACTTCCCTCGCCTTGCCGCTACCCGCCAGGGCGCCGACGCCATTCTCGTAGGCCTCGAAGATGCCCGGCGTGAGCATGGTCTGGGCGGCACTGCCCTGGACCGCTGCGCTGGCCGCCGCGACGAAGGCATCCAGCTCCGGCCCCTTGAGCGCGATCACCAGCCCAGGGTTGGTGCAGAACTGGCCGGCGCCCATGTTGAGCGAGCCGACGAACGCCTTGCCCATCTCCTCGCCGCGCGCCTTCAGCGCCGCCGGCAGCGGGAACACCGGGTTGATCGAGCTCATCTCGGCATAGAACGGGATCGGCTCGGGGGGCGACTGGGCCGCCTGCCACAGCGCCAGGCCGCCGCTGCGCGAGCCGGTGAAGCCCGCCGCCTTGACCCGCGGATCGGTGACCAGCGCGGTGCCGACTTCACGGCCGGAGCCGTACATCAGCGAGAACACGCCTTCCGGCAGGTCGCACTTCTTGACCGCGGCCTGGATCGCACGACCCACCAGCTCGCTGGTGCCGGGGTGGGCGCCATGGGCCTTGACGATCACCGGGCAGCCGGCGGCCAGGGCGGAAGCGGTATCGCCGCCGGCCACGGAGAACGCCAGCGGGAAGTTGCTGGCACCGAACACCACCACCGGGCCCAGCGCGATGTGACGCTGACGCAGATCGACCCGCGGCATCGGCTGACGGTCCGGCAGCGCCGGGTCGACGCGTACGTCGAGCCACTCGCCGGCCCGCACGGTCTTGGCGAACAGGCGAAGCTGGCCGCAGGTGCGCCCGCGCTCGCCCTGGATGCGTGCCTGGGGCAGGCCGGATTCGGCCACGGCGCGCTCGATCAGATCGTCACCGATCGCTTCGATCTCGTCGGCGATCGTCTCCAGAAACTTGGCGCGATCCTCGAGCGAGGTCTCGCGGTAGCCGTCGAAGGCGCTCCAGGCCAGTTCGCAGGCACGATCGACTTCGGTCTGAGTGCCACCGGGATAGCTCGGTTCGAGGCGCTCGTTGGTGGCCGGATTGATCGCCTGGATCGGATCGCGGCTGCCCTTGACGGCCTGCTGGCCGATCAGCATTTCACCTGTCAGTTTCATCTTGCCTCCTGCAGTGATGGTGGATACTCATTCATCTTGCGACCGGGGCCGGCATCAACCCGCCCTGGTCGCCACGGCGTCCCGCTCGGCAAACCTGTGTCTGTCGCCTAGATTGCCGACTCGCGCCGTGTCATTCATCGGAGTGGACAACCGTCACGAGGACGCGTTCGATTCGGTGCGGCGATTGCCACGATAGTTCTGCCAGAGCGTCAGTGCCAGCAACCCCACCGCGATCACCAGGAACGTCAGGCTGATCGGCCGGGTGAAGAATGGGGTCCAGTCGCCCTGGAAAGCCTGCAGCCCGCGCCGCAGGTTGGACTCCGCGATCGGCCCGAGAATCAGCCCCAGGATGACCGGTGCGGTGCCGAAATCATAGCGGTTGAGGAAATAGCCCAGCACCCCGAAACCCAGCATCAGATAGAGATTGAACACATCGCCATCGACGCCGTAGACGCCGATGAAGCAGAACACCAGGATCGCCGACAGCAGTTGCTTGCGCGGCACCATCAGCACCCGAATGAACAGCTTGATGCCCAGGCACATGATCAGCAGCATGAAGACGTTGGCGACCAGATAGGCCAGGAAGATGCCGTAGACCGTGCCGCTCTGGTCATCGAACAGTAGCGGGCCAGGCGTGATGCCCTGAATCATCAAACCGCCCAGCAGCACGGCCGTTGCCGCCTCGCCGGGAATGCCCAGCGCCAGCGTCGGTATCAGTGCGCCGCCCAGCAGCGCATTGTTGGCGCTCTCCACCGACACGATCCCCGGGGCGTGCCCGGTACCGAACTTTTCGGGAGATTTCGAGAAACGCCTCGTCTGATCATAGGCGACCAGGGAAGCGATGCTGCCACCGGCGCCGGGTATCGGCCCGACGATGGACCCGGACAGGATACCGGCCACGACCGCTTTCCAGTGGCGCAGCGTTTCCAGAAAGCGGGGACGCGCGATATCGATGCGGTGCGTGCTCTCCTCGAGGCGCTGGTGCGGATCGTACTCGAAGGCATCCTTGAGCACCTGGGAGACGGCAAACAGCCCGATCAGTGCCGGCAGCAGGTTGATCCCGGTCAGCAGCGACAGCTGGTCGAACGTGAAACGTCCCACCCCGGTGATGGGGTCGGTGCCGATGGTCGAGGCGAAAAAGCCGATCAGCCCGGCGATCAGCCCCTTCAACAGCGACTTGCCGGCAACCGAGGCGATGATCACCAGCCCGAAGATGCTCAGTGAGAAATACTCCGCCGCGCCGAAACGCAGCGCGAACTCCGCGATCGGCGGCGCCAGCAGGCTGAGGATCACCATGCTGGCGACACCGCCGAAGAACGAGGCAACGATCGCCAGCCCCAGCGCGCGACCGGCCTCGCCTTTCTGGGCCATCGGAAAGCCGTCGAACGTGGTCGCCACCGACGAGGGCGTGCCGGGGATGTTGAGGAGGATGGCAGGGATCGACCCGCTGGCACCGGCTCCGCACAGCGCGCCCAGCAGCATGCCGATGCCCATCACCGGCGGCATGCCGAAGGTCACCGGCAGCAGCAGCGCGATGGCCATCGCCGAGGTCAGCCCGGGCAGCGCGCCCATGATGATACCGAGCAGGGTGCCACCGGCGATCGCCAGCAGCGTGCCGACCTGCAGCACCATGCCCAACCCATCGAGATATCCGGAAATCATGTCTTGCTCCTAAATCACCTGCCGACGCTGCCACTCACTCCGGCAGCGGAATCTCGAAGAGATCGGTGAAGACGTAATAGATCGCCACCGCGAGCACGATCGCGAAGATCACCGCACCCACCAGCGATTTCACCCGCTGCGAGGCGTTCAGTTCGCGCCAGGCACCGCTGGCGAACAGCAGCCCGATGACACAGCAGAAGGCGAACACCGCCGTGCTGGGTATGTACCCCAGCGGCTCGAACAGCAGGATGTAGACGACGGTGAGGCCCACGATCCACAGCCACTGCATGACCCCTCGCCGGTTGGCGGGCCGCGACCCGCCGGACGGCGCGGCGCCTCGCCACTCGCGCACGTCCTTGACCAGACAGGGAATGGCGAACAGAAAGATCATCGCCGAGATCAGTTTGGGAAAGAACGCCGGCGAGAGATCGCCGACGATCTCGATGTCGGGCAACGCCATCGCACCGGCGAAAGCCGCCGCCGACGCGATCAGCAGCAGAAGATCGAAAATCGGCTTACCGATATCACGTTCCATGGATTCAGACTCCAGCGCCTCGGCCAGGAAGAGGGACGGTCGCCGTGCGACCCTGTCGACTGGCCGGACAGCGCGGGCGAGTGCGCCGCGCTGCCCGGCCCGCACGCTACTTCGCCAGATCGCCGGCCGCTTCGCGCATCACCTCTGCGGACTGGTCGATGAACGCATCGAGCTCATCGCCGTAGAGCGGAGAGACCTGCGTGCCGAGGTTCCCGGCGGTCTCTTCATAGGAGCCGTCGGCGACGATCTGCTTGATCGCCTCGACCCACCGCTTCTCGACGTCGGCAGGCAGCCCCTTGGGCGCCGCGATGCCGCGCCATACCGTCAGCGTCAGGTCGTAGCCCTGCTCCTGGAAGGTGGGCACGTCCGGCAGCGAATCGCTACGTTCGGCGTAACTCATCGCCAGCGCCTTCAGGCGGCCGGATTGCAGCGCCGAGCGCAGTTCGGCGCCGCCCAGCACGACGGCATCGACATGGCCGCCCATGGCGGCGGAGATCGCCTCGGAGCCGCCGGGATAGGGAATGATGTTGAACTCGGCACCGGTCCGGTTGGCCATGGCCACGGCGGCGATGTGCGCGGAGGAACCGACGCCGGAGACCCCCACCTTGATGGTGGTGCCGGAGGTGGCCGCGTTCACCAGATCCTCGAGATTGGCGTACTGGCTGTCACCGCCGACCGCGATCACGTAGGGCTCCTCGATCACCTTGGCGATAAAGTCGAAATCGGTGTGCTTGAAGGGAACGTTGCCCATCGCCTCCAGCGTCAGCATGGCGTTGCTGGCGGCCAGCAGGGTGTAGCCGTCGGCCTTCGAGGCCACCGCACGCGACATCCCCACGGCACCGCCGCCGCCGGGAATGTTGCGGATGACCAGATCCTCGCCGAGCTGCTTCTCCAGCAGCGGCTGCAGCGCGCGCACGAAGGTGTCGTTACCGCCACCCGCGGAGAACGGCACGATCATGTCGATGCTCTTGGTGGGGTAGTCGTCGGCAAGCGCCGACCCGCCGACCACCATCGCGGCGGCCAAGGTCAGCGTGCTCAGTAGCTTTTTCATTATCGGCTCCTTCGGTTCTTCTCTGGATGTCTTGTCTTTCGCGCGTGCTGAATGTCTTGTCTTTCGTCTTACTCGTCTTGCGCGCGTGAAGTGAGGCCCAGCCCGGCCGCCTCAGCGAACCAGCGCCGGCCGCTTGGGATCGAACTGCCAGCCCTCGATCAGGTACTGCATCGCCATGGCATCGTTGCGGCCACCGGCCGGCAGGCTGCGGTAGAGCGCATTGGCCTGCTCGACCTGGGCCATGTCGATCTCGACGCCGAGTCCCGGAGCGTCAGTGACCGCGACCCTGCCATCGACGATCCGCGGCGGATTGCGGGTCAGCCGGGCGTCGCCCTCCTGCCAGATCCAGTGCGTGTCCAGCGCCGTGGTACGACCGACGGCCGCCGCCCCGACCTGGGCGAACATCGCCAGCGAGATATCGAAGTGATTGTTGGAGTGCGAGCCCCAGGTCATGCCGTGGTCCTGGCACAGCTGGGAGACGCGCACCGCGCCGGACAGCGTCCAGAAGTGCGGATCGGCCAGCGGAATGTCCACCGAGCGCAGCATCAGCGCATGGGCCATCTCGCGCCAGTTGGTGGCGACCATGTTGGTCGCCACCGGCAGCCCGGTGGCATGGCGGAATTCGGCCAGGATCTCGCGCCCCGAGAAACCCTGTTCCGCCCCGCAGGGATCCTCGGCATAGGCGATGACCCCATGCAGGTTCCGGCACAGCCGGATCGCCTCGTCGAGCGACCAGGCGCCGTTGGGATCGATGGTCGTGCGCGCCTCGGGGAAGGCGTCGTGCAACGCGGTGACGGCCTCGATCTCCTGCTCCCCCGGCAGCGCGCCGCCCTTGAGCTTGAAATCCCGGAAGCCGTAGCGGTCCTGCGCGGCGCGAGCGAGCTCGACGATGCGCTCTGGCGTCATCGACGCCATGTCGCGCTGGCGATACCACTCGTGGCTGAGATCGCCGTTGCCCCCGCCCTCGGTACGCTCGCGATAACCGAGCGGCGTCTTCTGGCCGTCGCCGACGAAGAACAGATAGCCCAGCACCTCGACGCTGTCGCGCTGCCTGCCGTCACCCAGCAGCTCGGCCACCGGTACGTCGAGGAACTTGCCAAGCAGGTCGAGCAGCGCCGCCTCCAGCGCCGCCACCGCATTGATGCGCAGTTCGAAGGTCCAGGAGCCCTTGCCGAAATCCTCGAAATCGGCACCGCGACCGGCGGAGTGCAGCGATGCCACCATCGATCGCAGCTTGCCGATGGGCTGCCCCACGACCAGCGGTCGCGCCTGCTCCAGGGATTGCTGGATGGTATCGCCGCCCGGCGCCTCGCCGACGCCGACATGCCCGGCACTGTCCTCGAGGATGACCAGGTTGCGGGTGAACCAGGGAGAGTGGGCGCCACCGATATTGAGCAGCATGCTGTCGCGGCCGGCGACCGGCATCACCTTCATGTTCGTGATGGTTGGCGTGCCGTGGCTCGGCATAGGAAGTCTCCGTCGAGGCGATGAACGCGGGGGGACCGGGCTGGCGTCGCCGGCCTGCCCGTCGCCGGGCCGGCCCGGAGGCCGCTCCCGGCTTGATGAAGGATCCGCAGAGCGCGTCGCTCAGAGCGTGCGCGCTTTCTCGATCAACTGCTTGAGCGTGGCCCGCTCCTGCTCGCTGGGCATGGTCAGCGGTGCACGCACGTTCCCGCCCGGGTAGCCGACCAGGTCGGCGCCCGCCTTGATCAGGCTGACGGCATAGCCTTTCTGGGTATCGCGCAGGGTGACGAAGGGAATGAAGAACTCGCGTGTCGCCTGGCGCACGAAATCGCGGTTGCCCTGGCGCAGCTCCCGATAGAACTTCACCGCCATCTCCGGCACGAAGTTGAACACCGCCGACGAATAGGTGCTGACGCCGATGGCGAGATAGGCTTCGGCGATGATCTCGGCCGTCGGCACGCCACCGACATAGGCGAGGCGATCGCCCAGCGTCTTGATGATGATGTTGAGCGCCTGCATGTCGCCCTTGCCATCCTTCAGGCCGACCAGGTTCGGGCAGCGGTCGGCCAGCGCCTGGACGCCATCGACATTGAGGTAGCCGTTGGCGCGGTTGTAGTAGATCACGCTGAGGTCGGTCGACTCACAGACGCTGGCGGCGTACTCGACGATGCCGGACTGCGGGCACTCGGTGAGGTACGGCGGCATCAGCAGGATGCCGTCGGCACCCGCTTCCCGGGCGGCTTCGCAGTGGGCCTTGGCGAGTTCGGCGCTCTGCCCGGCGCTGGCGATGATCGGCACGTGCCCGCCGATGGTCTCCACCGCGATGGTGACGATCTCGCGATACTCCTCGATCGTCATGTTGAAGAATTCACCGGTACCGCCAGCCACGAAAAGGGCGGAGACCTCGTACTCCTTCAGCCACAGCAGACGACGGCGGTAGCTGTCGGCGTCGAACTTGCCATCGGCATCGAAATCGGTCACCGGGAAGGACAGCAGGCCATCCTTGATGGAGGCAACAACCGCTTGTTTGGAAAAATTCACCTTGACTCCCCTCATCGTGGGTTAACGTAAATCGGTCACTGAGTCGCCCAGCCGCTGTGCCTCGATCGAAGGAACACGAGCTGCGAAATTGGAATGACGATGTTGTCATACATCATACTATGATGCCGTTAGACCTTAGATGAACGTCACTGCGTCGCCTTCATTTCGCGAACGGCAGCTGCGTCGTCGACAGCACTTCCCGCAGGCCCATGAACGAGCGGATCTGACGCACGCCAGGCAGGTAGATGAGCTGCTCGGCATGCAGTCGGTTGAAGCTCTGGTTGTCACGTGTGCGAATCAGCAGGAAATAGTCGAACTCGCCGGTCACCACGTGGCACTCCATGCACCCCGAGATGTGCTGCGCGGCCGCTTCGAAATCGGCAAACGACTGGGGTGTCGAGCGATCCAGCACGACGCCGATCAACACCACCATGCCGACGTTGAGCTTGTCGGCATCGAGCAACGCCACCGTCCCCTTGATGATCCCCTGCTGCTTGAGCCTCTCGACCCGTCGCAGACAGGCGGGCAGGCTGAGATTGACACGCTCCGCCAGCGTGACGTTGGAGATCGAGGCGTCGCGCTGCAGCTGATCGAGGATCTGGCGATCGATCCGGTCCAGTGACGCGCCCGCGTCGCTGCTGATCTGGGGCATGGCCTGGCTCACCCTTCTGTTAATGTAATTTCACGTATTCTCTTTTGTTCGAAATATAAACCGCATTTTTTGCGGTATCGACGATTTTTCAGCCAATCAACCGCCCCAGTTTGCAACACGTCGCACGCCATTTCGCTCTAGGATAGATCGAGTCATTGCCATCACGACGCCACAACTCCATCACGACTCCAGAACAACAGCCGGAGCTCCCATGAAACTCGACAAGTTCACTCGCTATCCGCTGACATTCGGCCCCTCTCCCATCACCCCGCTCAAGCGCCTGAGCGAGCATCTCGGCGGCGAGGTGGAGCTCTACGCCAAGCGCGAGGACTGCAACAGCGGACTCGCCTTCGGCGGCAACAAGACCCGCAAGCTGGAGTACCTGATTCCGGAAGTGCTGGAAGGCGGCTACGACACCCTGGTCTCGATCGGCGGCATCCAATCCAACCAGACGCGACAGGTCGCCGCCGTAGCCGCCCACCTGGGACTCGACTGCGTGCTGGTCCAGGAGAACTGGGTCAACTATCACGATGCCAGTTACGACAAGGTCGGCAACATCGAACTGTCGCGGATCATGGGTGCCGACGTGCGCCTCGATCCGGCCGGCTTCGATATCGGCATCCGCGAAAGCTGGGAACGCGCCCTGGAGAGCGTTCGGGCCAAGGGTGGCAAGCCGTTCCCGATTCCCGCCGGCTGCTCGGAGCATCCCTACGGCGGCCTCGGCTTCGTCGGCTTTGCCGAGGAAGTGCGCCAGCAGGAGCGCGAGCTGGGATTCACCTTCGACTATATCGTGGTCTGCTCGGTCACCGGCAGCACCCAGGCCGGCATGGTCGTCGGTTTCGCCGCCGACGGGCGTGCCCGCCAAGTGATCGGTATCGATGCCTCCGCCAAGCCGGAGCAGACCCATGCCCAGATTGTGCGCATCGCCCAGCACACTGCCGACCTGGTGGAGCTCGGCCAGCCGATCGCCGCCGACGACGTGGTGCTCGATACGCGGTTCGGCTATCCGGAGTACGGCCTGCCCAACGACGGTACGCTGGAAGCGATTCGCCTCTGCGGGCGACTCGAAGGCGTGCTAACCGATCCGGTCTACGAAGGCAAGTCGATGCACGGCATGATCGAGAAGGTTCGTCTGGGTGAGTTTCCGGCGGGCTCGAAAGTGCTCTACGCCCATCTGGGCGGCGCGCCGGCGCTCAGCGCCTACAGCGAATGGTTCTCTCGCGGCTGAACACGATCTGCGGAAATGGTGGCTCCGGCGGCACGATCCGTCGCCGGGTCCCGGCGTGGCGTCGGCGGTGATTCCGCGCCCCATTGCGCTATGCTGGAGCCACCTCCAACAACAAGCTCTCCCCTCATGACACCGCTTTCCGATTCGAATCGCGCCGCGCCGGCGCTCGCCCTGACCGAGATCGTGACCTGGGATGCCACCACGCTGTCGCGGCAGCTTCACGATCGCGCCGTCTCCTGCCGGGAGGTGATGAGCGCCTACCTCGACCATATTGACGCTGCCAATCCGCTGGTCAACGCCATCGTCTCGCAGCGCGAGCGGGCAGCACTGCTCGCCGAGGCCGACGCCGCCGACAGGGAACTCTCGGCCGGTCGCTCGCGGGGCTGGATGCACGGCTTCCCGCAGGCGATCAAGGACCTCTCCGATGCCAGGGGACTGCCGACCACCCAGGGCTCGCCGCTGCTCGTCGGGCCGATTGCCGTGGAGGACAGCCTGATGGCAGCGCGCATGCGCGCCGCCGGCGCCCTTTTCATCGGCAAGACCAATACCCCGGAATTCGGCCTCGGCTCCCAGTCCTACAACCCGGTCTTCGGCGCCACCCGCAACGCCTTCGATCATACCCGCACCGCAGGCGGTTCCAGCGGTGGCGCGGCGGCGGCACTCGCCATGCGCATGCTGCCGGTGGCCGACGGCAGCGACATGATGGGCTCGTTGCGTAATCCTGCCGCCTTCAACGACGTGATCGGCTTTCGGCCCTCCTTCGGCCGGGTCCCTGGGTTGGCCGCCGAACCGTTCGGTCAGCAGCTCTCGACCAACGGCCCGATGGGCCGAACCGTCGGGGACGTGGCGCGACTGCTGGAGATCCAGTCCGGCTTCGATCGGCGCGCCCCGCTCTCCCTGGGAGAGCCGTTACGGCGCGAAACCGATACCGTCGACACCGCGCTGGAACGTGACGTTCGCGGTCTCAGGATCGGCTGGCTCGGCGACTGGAGTGGATATCTGCCGATGGAGAGCGGTGTGCTGCCGCTGTGCGCGAGGGCGCTGGCGCGCTTCGCCGACCTGGGTTGCCAGGTGGAAGAGATCGACCTGCCCTTCTCCGCGGAGACGCTATGGGAGAGCTGGACGACGCTGCGCCACTGGGCCGTCGCCGGTAACCTGGGCGTGTACTACGCCGACCCCGCGACTCGCGAGCGGTTGAAGCCCGAAGCTCAGTGGGAAGTCGAACGCGGCCTGCAGCTCTCGGCGCAGGAGATCTACGCCGCCAACGTCCAGCGCGGCGACGCCTATCATGCCTGGAGCGCGCTGTTCGAACGGTTCGACTACCTGGCCATGCCCAGCGCGCAACTGTTTCCATTCGACGTCGATACCCACTGGCCCAGCGAGATCGCCGGGCGGCCGATGGACACCTACCACCGCTGGATGGAGGTCGTCGTACCCGCCTCGATGCTCGGCGCACCAGCCATCAGCCTGCCGGCCGGGTTGAGCGAAGAGGGCCTGCCGATGGGATTCCAACTGATCGGCCGGCCCCGGGATGACTGGGGCGTGCTGCAACTGGCGCGCGCCTTCGAGGCGGTCAGTGGCGACCTCGCCCGCCTGCCGCCGGCGTTGGCGTCCGCGGGCTAGTGTGGCATGCCGGCGAGCAGACGCTCGGGCATTCGCTGATACGCTCGATAAGCCGCCAGCACCGTCGCCCGCTGGGCCGCCACGGCGGCCTGGAGGGCGGCACCGTAGACCGTCTCGTCCGGGTATTCGGTAATCAGTGTCAGCGGTACCCGGTGGCGGTCGTCCTCCGTGACCAGACACGGGAAACCGTTGACCCTCTCGAATCCGGTATCGCCGGCATGGGTCTCGAACAGGGCGATCTGGCGATCGTTGAAGGCGCGCAGCCCTGGCACCTCGTCGAGCGCCAGCGTGACCGCCTCGATCAACCAACGCGAGGCGTCGGCCCAGCCGGGGGCATGACGCAGGATCAGAAAGAACCCTTTCGGTAGCGTCCACATCTCGAAGCCGCGCGGGACATAGCCCGACAGCGGCCGCGTCCACTCGTGGGCCGGATAGCCATGCAGGTTGAGATGCAGTCTCGCCTCGGTCAGCCGCTCCGCCTCGTGACGAATGGCCGTTTCGTGCTCACCCGCTTCGCGGTACTCCAGGTCATCGCCCAGTGCCGTGTAACGGGCGGCGTGATGCATGTGCCGTGGATTGTCCGCGATCAGGCGCCGGTGCAACGCGTAGCCGTCCGGGTTCTCGAGCGGACAGAGCGCGAAGTGCGCGCCCTCGCACTGCGCCAGCGCCTGTGCCGCCAGCAGCGTTCCCGCGGGTGAACTGGTCTCGTTGGCGTGCTGGCCGGCGGAGACGATCACACCACGGTCGCGCCCGGCCACGTAGCGCCCCTCGACTCGCCGCCCCGCGATCGAGGTGGCGTAAAACGGCGTCCCGCCGAGCGTCGCCAGCTCGTCGGCGATCTGCGCGGGCGCTAACGGCCGGCTCACGGCGTCGAGCGCTTCACGGGGAGACGATATCGACCCGCGATCGTAGGCGCGCGTCTCCACCTTCACCTCGTAGCCGTTGCCGAGCCGGATCTCCGGTACGATCTGCCCCGGCTGCAGGTGGCGATCACCCAGTGGCCTCCCCGAGCGACGCTGGAACATCTCCAGCAGCGAGAAGTAGAACTCCTCGTGCAGGGCTTCCCGCAGCGACAGCACCTCGTCGGCATAGCCGAGAGGCTCATCGGCGATCGGCAGCGTTACGGTGATGCTCAGCTCTTCGAAATAGGGTTCCTCGAAATAGGGCTCCCCGCCCCCACTCCGCTTGTCCCATTCGGCCTCGCGGATGGCCGTCATCGCCTCGGCGAAGAGCCGCTCATAGGAGGTCGTCAGGGTTTCGCCCGCGCCATCGACGATCTGCCAGCCGCAGGGGGAGAGCGCCTGTTCATCCGCGAAGTCGAGATGCCGGCGGTTGGGCGCCAGCACTTCCAGAGGCTCGTCTCGCCCATCGGCGTAATGCAACCGCAGGCGGTAGACCGGCAGCTCGTCACGCATGTCGCCCGCCGCGAACTGGAAGCCGACGCCGGGATAGAGCGCCGCCAGCGGATAGCTCTCCAGCAGGAAGCGCGAGGCCGGGGCGTCGGGATGCCGGGGGTAGTTGACCTCGACACGCGTTAGGCCCTCGGTCGTGATCTCCTCGCGGAAGGCGCAGACCAGCGGCTTGTAGGCCGAGCGGCAGCGTGCGGTGATGCCGCGGCTTGCCAGCGTCTCCTCGGCCCGGAGGCGCGTGGCCCGGTCGTCGAACGTCCAGGTTTCCAAGGTGGCTGCCATGGACGCCTCGACCAGCGTGTCGAGCGTGGCGGGATAACGCTTGTCGAACAGGATCACGGCGATGCTCCTCTCATGACAGGGCCGAAGGGTCGTTTCGAACGACAAGCGGCGCCCTTGCCAGCAAGGACGCCGCCGCTCATCACGCTACGATGACGATGGTCAATTGTCACCCCACGTTCAGAACACGAACGTCAGCAGCAGGTTGAACACCAGCGCGGCGACGAAGCCGAGCGGGGCGGCACGGAACAGCAGCTTGGGCAGCAGGCCCGAGCGCGCTTCGTCCGTCGGACAGGAGCCGAGGATCAGGCTGCCGCCGGAGGAGAACGGCGAGATCGAGGTGGCCTGCGCACCGACCACGATGGCGATGAAGATGATCATCGGGTCGATCGAGAGCGTGCCGGCCAGCGACGGCACCAGCGGGAACAGTGCCGGCGTGACCACGCCCAGCGTACTCGCGAACAGCGACATGAACGCGGCAACGACGCCGAACGCGACCGGGATCAGCACCGGCGGGATGTTGGTGCCGATCCAGGAGCCGAGCAGATCGATGGTGCCCGCCTTGATCGCCACCGAGATGAGCATGCCGACACCGCAGATCATGATGATCGTGCCCCACGGCAGCGAAGCGATCGCCTTGCGCTCGTCGCCTAGTTTCATCAGTAGCGCGATGACCGAGAACACGCTGGCGATCAGGCCAATGTCCACCTTGGCGTTGACGAACGTCACCGCGGCATTGTCGGGCAGGATCAGGCTGGCGATGGGCGGCAGCAGCACCGTGGCCATCATCACCAGGGTCAGGATCAGGGTGGCGCGCTGGTCACGGTTGAGCGGGCTGGGGCGCTCGACGTGCGCCAAAGACGCCATCGCCGTGCCCCGCTTGCGGCCGAACAGGATCAGGCCGGACAGCACGACGATCGGCACGATCATGGTGCTGGCGAAGATGCCGAAGCTGTTGATGAAGGCCTGGTTGTCGGAGACGCCCGAACTGGTCATCAGGGTACGGAAGATGATACCGCTCTGGCTGGAAACGAAGTTGGCACCCGCCAGCGCCCCGTAGTTGACCGCCATGGCGCCGACGATCAGGTTCAGCCCGGTGCGGCTGCACAGCAGCAGCGTGATCGGCGCCATGAACGCCAGCACGGTGTAGTAGCCCGCGCCCAGTGCCGAGATCACCACCGCCGCCAGGAAGATGGCGAACGGCAGCAGGTGCGGAAAGTGCCGGCAGCGATACATCAGGTGTTCGGCCAGCTTCTCCAGCGTGCCGTTGACGATCGCGAAGCTGTAGAACAGGCAGACCGAGAAGATGATGAAGAAAATCTTCAGCGGCCACATGGCGATCACTTCCTTGGGACTCAGCCCCAACCCGAAGCAACCGAGCAGGTAGGCGAAGGCGATCGCGAACAGCCCGATGTTGATCCTGGTGCGGTATCCCAGAATGATGGAGACGACGATCGCCCCCACCACCAGTAGACTCATCATAATCCTGTTCCCCTTGCGTACTTGTCATGCACTCTTCATGCGTGCTTGTCGTGTCGTCCGTCGGCCTTCAGTCCGCAGGTCCGATCTTGAACAGCCTGGCCGGGTTGTCGACCAGGACCTGCCGGCGCTCGCCGGCGTCCGGCAACAGCGTCTGCATCATCGAGAACTGGTTGTCGTAATCGACCTGATCCTCGAACCTCGTATGCGGCCAGTCGCTGCCCCACAGCAGGCGCTCGCCATGGCCATAGGCATCGCGCAGTCGATCGATGGAACGCAGCGCTTGTGCCGGATTCGAGCGACTGCGATAGGTCGCCGACAGTTTGACCCAGATCTCCTCGCTCGAAAGCAGAGACAGCAGCCCCCGATGGTGGGAGTTGATCGGATCGATCTCTCCGGAGGGCAATCCGAAGTGATCGATCACCACCGCCACGTCCGCGGCCAGGATCTGCGGCAGGATCGTGTCCAGATCTTCCATCCCCCGCTGGATCTCCACCGACCACCCGCGACGTGCCACTTTGGCGAATAGCGTTTGCCACGCCGCGCTACGATAATCTTCCAGGGGTTGCCCGATCAGGTTGAGCCGGATCCCGACGACACCGGCTTCGACCAGCTCATCGAGCGTCTCGTCGTCCACGTCCCGCTCCACTACCGCGGTACCGCGCAGACGCTGCGGGAACCGGCGTAGCGCCGAGACCATGTGGCTGTTGTCGGTACCCAGAAAGCTGGGCTGTACAAGCACGCCGTGGGAGAGCCCGCAATGATCGAGATGCGCCAGATACTGCTCGATGGTGGCGTCGTAGTCCGGGCTGTAGCGTCGGTTGCCCGCCAGTTTCAGGTCGTGCTGGAAAATATGCGCATGGGTATCGACACCGGTCAGCGCGACGGTAGCCAGTTGCGTCATGAATGGCCCTTGGTAAATGGCATGAACAGTGACGGCGAACGGAGGGTTCAGCCAATCCTTAACATCTATTCAACTATATGAATAGATCAGACCAAAGCATACACCTAATTGGTCGCAATTCAGCCAGCCTACGACTAAAGACGATAACAAGAGTGTTACATTTGTTTGAAACAGGGTGACGAGGGAAACACTCATGAAGGGAACGAGCTCGATGACGGACGAACGCCTACCGCTCTATCAACGTTTACGTGACGATATGCTTGCCAAGATCGCTGCAGGAGAATGGACACCCGGCGGCGCGATACCTACCGAGGCGGAACTGACCCGGCACTACGGTGTCGCCGTCGGCACGCTGAGAAAGGCCGTGGACACACTGGTCCAGGATGGCCTGATGAAGAGAAGCCAGGGGCGCGGCACTTTCATTCTCCGCCCCAATTTCGAGGGCTCGCTGTTCCGCTTCTTCCGCCAGGTGGATGCCCACGGTGACCGTCGGATCCCCCAAAGTCGTATTCTCTCGCGCCATCTGGGGCCCACTCCCGGGGATATCGCGGAGGCGCTGGAACTGATGGAGGCCGAACAGACGATTCGGCTGGAGAGAATCCGCCAACTCGACGGGGCAACGCTCCTGCACGAGGAGATCTGGCTGCCGGCCACCCGCTTCGATGCCCTGATGCACATCGACATCGCGGACTTTGGCAACCTGCTCTACCCCTTCTATGAATCCCATTGCGGCCAGTTGATCGGATCGGCGCGGGAAACACTCACCGTCGAGACGGCCGGGGCGACGATCGCCGACATCCTGGGCATCGGCACGGGGCAGCCGGTCGTCATGGTGGAGCGGCTGGCGCTCGGCTACGATCGCACGCCGCTGGAGTATCGACGTTCGCGTGGCGCCGCCAGCACGTTCCGCTACCAGGTGGACATTTCCTGAGAGGGTGTTTGCACATTCGACGAGCGAGGGCGAGACAAGGCGAAATCGGCCGAAAAAAGGACCGGGCTGGCGTTCCAGTATACGCGGGATAAATGAGTATTTTGACCGGGCTCGCGTACGAGGTCGATTTCAACGCCTTATTGCCGCCGAGCGCAGGCATTTTGTAGACACCTTCGGAGACGACTGGCCGGGGCCGCCACCCGGGTAAGGGAACGTAACAACCGGCTCGAGGTCGATGAATGACCGCAGTAGCGCCGTCATGGCGCTGCTTCGCCGTTCATCGATAACCGCAGGGCCGTCACCGTGTTCCGATCGTTCTTTCCCAAGCCGTCGCTGTTCTTCTTCACCGCCCTGGGATGGGCGCTATTCGCCATCGTCCTGTGGGAGTCCGCCGCCAGCACCTGGGGCGCCGCCATCGGGCTGCCGCCAGCGGACGAGACCTCCCTGCCGATCGGCGTCTCCCGCTTCTGGTCGGCGCCGTTTCTCTGGTTCTACCTCTACTACGCGCTCTGTGTCGGGCTGTTCGCCGCCGCGTGGTTTCGTTTCGCCCCGCACCGGTGGCAGTACTGGTCGATTCTGGGCACCGCGCTGATCGTGTTCCTGACCTACTTCTCCGTGCAGACCAGCGTCGCGGTCAACGCCTGGTACGGTCCGTTCTGGGACATGGTGCAACAAGCGCTCACCGGTGGCAGCGACGTGACCGCCCTGGATCTCTACCGGGAGATGCTCACTTTTGCCGGCATCGCCTTCGTCGCGGTGACGGTGGGCGTGTTCAACCTGTTCTTCGTCAGCCACTATATCTTTCGCTGGCGCACGGCGATGAACGACTACTACATGGCGCACTGGCCGCGGCTTCGGCACGTGGAAGGCGCGGCCCAGCGTGTCCAGGAAGACACCATGCGCTTCTCGACCACGCTGGAAGGTCTGGGCGTCAACCTGCTCAAGGCGGTGCTGACGCTGATCGCCTTCCTGCCGCTGCTGGTGGCGATGTCGAAGAACATCACCGAGCTGCCGCTGGTCGGCCATGTCTCCGATGCGCTGGTATGGGCGGCGGTCGTGTGGTCCGTGTTCGGCACGCTGTTTCTGGCGCTGGTGGGGATCAAGCTGCCGGGGCTCGAGTTTCGCAACCAGCGCGTGGAGGCGGCCTACCGCAAGGAGCTGGTCTATGGCGAAGACGACCCCTCGCGCGCCGAGCCGACCGCGGTGGCCGGGCTCTTTTCCCGCGTGCGTCATAACTATTTCCGCCTCTACTGGCACTACGCCTACTTCAACATCGCCCGCATCTTATACCTGCAGGCGGACACGATCTTCGCGTTCGTGGTGCTGACGCCGTCGATCGTCGCCGGCAAGCTGACCCTGGGTCTGCTGCAGCAGGTGCTCAACGTGTTCGGCCAGGTTCGCGAATCGTTCCAGTACCTGGTCAACTCTTGGTCGACGATCATCGAGCTGCTCTCGATCGTCAAACGGCTACGCACGTTCGAGGCGGTGATCGAGGTCCAAGACGCGCCGCCGGCGCGCCCGGATCCGGCACCGGGCGCCTGACCGGCCGTGCCTAATCCGGCACATGCAGCGTGATCACCGGGCAGGGCGCAATATGCGACACCTTGTGCGACACGCTGCCCACCATCAGGCTCTTGAGATCGCTGAGGCCGCGGCTGCCCATGACGATCATGTCGACCCCGAGGTCGGCCGCCTGCTGGACGATCACCTGCGCGGGTCTCCCTTCCACGACGTGATAGGTCACGTCCTCCCCATCGCCGGCCACCGCCTGCCAGGCTTCCTCGAGCAGGCGCTCCCCCGCCAGGCGCCCTTTCTCCGGCGTATAGTCGGCCGGCGCGGCACCGACTTTCGCGCCTAGCGCATCCTTGGCTATCGGCACCTCGGGAATGTGCAGCAGGTGAATCCGGGCCTGGGTCGCGCGCTGGATGAGGCGTGCGTGCTCCAGCGCCTTGCGCGCACTGGTGGAACCGTCGATCGGTACCAGAATCCGTTGAGACATGGTCGCTCCCCCCTGGTTGGCGATCGATTCACGGGTCACTCGAAGACCGCGCAACGTCGGTCGCGGTAGACGCCGGTGTTTCGCCAGACGGGCAGGACACCGGACTCTCGCTCAGCGTAGCCAATCCAGCGCCGTGGGGAAGGCCGCAAAAGGTCGCAGGAGCAGATGGGTGCCCGCCTCGACCCGGCGCAGGGATGCAGCACCGTCACGGCACGGCCATCGGACTGACATCTTTCTCTTCTAAGGTACGCCACCAGTACCCCACTCCTCCCGCTCGACTTGCCCGGAGACATTGCCGTGCGACTTCATCACCTGTTCTGCTACGCCGCTCTGGCGACCCTGTCACTCTCCTCCTCGGCCCAGGCAGCGACCACCATCACCTGGTGGCATGCCATGGAGGGCGTGCTCGGCGAGAAGGTCAACGAGATCGCCGACGAGTTCAACGCCTCCCAGAAAGAGTATGTGGTCAAGCCCGTCTATAAAGGCAGCTACAGCGACAATCTCACCGCGACCATCGCTGCCTTCCGCGCCAATCAGGCCCCGGCCATCACTCAGGTCTTCGAAGTGGGCACCGCGACGATGATGAACGCGCGGGGCGCGATCTATCCGATCCATCAGTTGATGGAGGAAACCGACACGCCGTTCGATCCCGACGCCTTCCTGCCCGCGGTCAAGAGCTACTACACCTCGAGCAACGGTCAAATGCTGTCGATGCCGTTCAACTCCTCCACCCCGGTGCTCTACTACAACAAGGATGCGTTCCGGAAGGCCGGGATCGAGACGCCACCGGCGACCTGGAAAGCGGTGGGTGAGGCGGCCCACAAGCTGGTCGAAAGCGGCGCCTCAGAATGCGGGCTGACCACCGCCTGGCCAAGCTGGACGCAACTCGAGAACTTCAGCGCCATCGATGACCTGCCCTTCGCCACCCATGCCAACGGCTTCGATGGCACCGACGCTCGCCTGGTCTTCGACAAGCAGGAGGCGACCGTGGCCCACATTCAGGACCTGGCCGAGTGGCAGAAGAGCCACGCCTTCGAATATGGCGGCCGCGCCGACAGCGGCACCAAGCGGTTCCAGTCGGGCCGCTGCGCCATGCTGACCACCTCCTCCGCCTCGCGGGCCGGCATCCAGGAGGCCGCCGAGGGCAAGTTCACCTTCGGCATCGCCCCGCTGCCCTATGACGCCAAGGCGGTGAACCAGCCCAGGAACTCGATCATCGGCGGCGCCTCGCTGTGGGTCATGCGGGGCCAGTCGGACGCGGTCTACCGCGGCGTGGCCAAGTTCCTGAACTTCCTCTCGTCCCCCGCCATTCAGGCCGACTGGGCAAGCTTCACGGGCTACGTGCCGATCACCACCGCCGCCTACCAGCGCCTGAAATCCCAGGGCTTTTACGCGGACAACCCGGGGGCCAGCGTGGCGATCGACCAACTGACCCGGGGCACGCCGAATGACAACGGCCGTGGCGTGCGCCTGGGCAACATGCCGCAGATCCGCAACATCATCGCCGAGCAGTTGGAGAAAGCCTTCAACGGTGACGAGCCGGCTGCCGCAGCGCTGCACGAGGCCGCCCGGCGTGGCAACCAGGAGCTGGCGCAGTTCCAGCAGAGCGTGGCGCACTGACGTTGGCGCCGATTCTCGTTTTCTCCCTGCTAGCGGCGGGCGGCGCAAGCCGCCCGCCGAATCACCGATGACCACCTTCGAGCGCCATCGTTTCACACCCTGGCTGCTGCTGGCGCCACAGCTCGCCATCGTGGCCGTCTTCTTCTTCTGGCCGGCCGCGGACTCTCTGCGCCAGGCATTCTATGTCCAGGATGCCTTCGGGCTCGGCGAACGATTCGTGGGCCTGGCGAACTTCCAGCGGGTCATGGCCTCGTCGGGATACTGGCAAGCCATGGGCGTGACGGTGCTTTTCAGCGTACTGGTGGCCGCCGGCGCCATGCTGCTGGCGCTGCTGCTGGCGGTACTCGCCGATCGCGTGCTCCATGGTGCCAGGCTCTATCGCGTCCTGCTCACCTGGCCCTACGCGGTGGCACCGGCGGTGGCAGGGCTTTTGTGGCTGTTCATGTTCGACCCGGTGCTCGGCGTGCTGACCCACGTCCTGGCCGGCTTCGGCGTGCACTGGGACGCGCAGTTGCATCCCGGGCAAGCGCTGGCGCTGGTGGTGATCGCCTCGATCTGGCAGCAGATGAGTTACAACTTCGTGTTCTTTCTCGCCGGGCTGCAGATGATACCGGCCTCGCTGCTCGAGGCCGCCGCCATCGACGGCGCCGGGCCGTTCCGGCGCTTCTTCGGCATCACCCTGCCGCTGCTCTCGCCGACCGCCTTCTTCCTGCTGGTCATGAACAGCGTCTACGTGCTGTTCGAGACCTTCGCCACCATCGACAACACCACCCTCGGTGGTCCGGGCGGCGCCACCCGCACCCTGGTCTACAAACTCTACGAGGATGGATTCGTGGGCCGCGACCTCGGCGGCTCCAGCGCCCAGTCGGTGCTGCTGATGGTGCTGGTCGGCGCACTCACCTTCGTCCAGTTCCGTTACCTCGAACGCCGGGTGCAGTACTGATGCGCTACGATCGCCCCCTCCTCGACCGGCTGACCCATCTGCTGCTGATCCTCGGCGTGATCGTGTTCGGACTGCCGCTGTGGCTGGCGCTCACCGCCTCCACCCACAGCGCCGGAGCGCTGCAGAGCGGCATCGCCCCGCTGTGGTTCGGCGGCGAGGGGCTGGCCAACTACTGGCAGTTGCTGTCACAGCCGATCGCGGGGCTCGGTGTCAGCGCCCTGCGCCTGCTCGCCAACTCACTGGTGATGGCGCTCGGCATCGCGATCGGCAAGATCGCGATCTCGCTGCTGGCCGCCTACGCCATAGTGTTCTTCCGCTTTCCCTGCCGCACGCTCTGCTTCTGGCTGATCTTCGTCACCCTGATGCTGCCGGTGGAGGTGCGCATCGTGCCGACCTACGGCGTGGTGGCACGCTTCGGGTTGATCGATACCTATGCCGGCATGATCCTGCCGCTGATCGCCTCGGCCACCGCCACCTTCCTGCTCCGCCAGAGCTTCATGAGCCTGCCCCAGGAGCTGTTCGAGGCCGCTCGGCTCGACGGCGCCGGGCCGCTGCGCTTCCTGAAGGACTTCGTGCTACCGCTGTCGAAGACCAACCTGGCGGCGCTGTTCGTGATCATGTTCATCTACGGCTGGAATCAGTACCTGTGGCCCCTGCTGGCGGCCAACTCGCCGGAACACGCCACCGCCGTGATCAGCCTGAAGAACCTGGTGCAGTCCACCGACACCCTGCCGCCCTGGCAACTGGCCACCGCCATGGCGGTGATGACCGTGCTGCCGCCGGTGGCGGTCATCATCGCCATGCAGCGCTTCTTCGTGCGCGGCCTGACCGATACCGAGAAATGATTTCCAACCGTGGAGAGCCACCATGGCCACACTGACCTGCCGCCAGTTGTCCAAGACCTACCCGGGCGGCCATCGAGCCGTCGAGGCGCTGGACCTGACCCTGGAGGCGGGCGAGCTGATGGTCGTGGTGGGCCCGTCGGGCTGCGGGAAGTCCACGCTACTGCGCATGGTGGCGGGGCTCGAAGCCATCAGTGGTGGCCAGTTGATCATCGGCGGGACCGTCGCCAATGCCCTGGAGCCGGCCCAGCGCGGGGTAGCGATGGTGTTCCAGAACTACGCGCTCTATCCGCACATGAGCGTGTTCGACAACATGGCCTACGCGCTCAAGCTGCAGCGGCGCCCGCGCGCGGAGATCGAGCGTCGGGTGCACGAGGCAGCGACACTGTTGGGTATCGATGCCCTGCTCGAGCGTCGTCCCCGCCAGCTCTCCGGTGGACAGCGCCAGCGCGTCGCCATGGGGCGCGCCATCGTGCGCGAGCCAGCCCTATTCTTGTTCGACGAGCCGCTCTCCAACCTCGACGCCGCGCTGCGGGTGCAGATGCGCCAGGAGATCCGACGCCTGCAGCAGCGGCTGGGCGCGAGCATGCTCTACGTCACCCACGACCAGGTGGAGGCGATGACCCTGGCCGACCGCCTGGTGGTGATGCGCGAAGGCCGCATCGAGCAGATCGGTACACCGATGAGTCTGTTCGAGGCCCCCGCCAGCTGCTTCGTGGCCCGCTTCATCGGCTCGCCGGCGATGAACCTGATACCCGTCAAACGGGCTCGCGACGGCGCCCACCTGTGTGCTGGGCTCCAGCTCTCCGGCGACCCTGAAGCGACCACGCGGGCGGCCACGCTCGGCCTGCGCCCGGAGCACTTGAGACTCGACCCGCAGGGAGAGCTGGCAGGCAAAGTGGAGATGATCGAACCGCTGGGCGTGGATGCCCTGGTTCACTGCCGGCTGCCGGAACATCACGAGCCGCTGACAGCCAGGCTGCCGGTGACGGCGCTCGCCGCATCCGGCATTCGACAGCAGGGCGCGATCCGGCTGGCCGTCGACGGCCCGCTGCACCTGTTCGACGACCAGGATCGCCGCCTCGAACATGCGGCAAGGCTGACGCCGCTGTCATCCCTCTTCGCCGTCTGATCTTCTCGCCCACCGACCGGCGCAGATCCACGCCCGCGTGTCCCGCGTCGCGTCAGCCCGCCACGGCGTATTTGGCGGCGGCCTGATCGACATGGATACAGGCTACCGCGACCCGGTCGTTGACGGGATCCAGCGGCGGGTCGAGCTGGGTACACTCCTCGGTCGCCAGATGGCAGCGCGGCGCGAACGGGCAGCCCGGCGGCGGCGCCAGCGGCGACGGCGGTTCGCCCTTGAGGTGGACGCGCTCGCGGCGGCGGTTGGGGTCCGCCACCGGCGTGGCCGAGAACAGCGCCTGGGTGTAGGGATGGCGCGGCGTGGTGAACACCTCCTCCGCCGGCCCGGTCTCCACCGGTTGGCCGAAGTACATCACGATCACGTCGTCGGCGATGCGGCGCACCACCGACAGGTCATGGGAGATGAACACGTAGGCCAGCCCGAACTCCTCCTGCAGATCCGCCAGCAGGTTGAGCACCTGGGCCTGGATCGACAGGTCCAGCGCCGAGACCGGCTCGTCCAGCACCAGGATCTTGGGGTTGAGCATCAGCGCCCGCGCAATGGCGATGCGCTGGCGCTGGCCGCCAGAGAACATGTGCGGATAGCGATCGGCATGTTCGGGGCGCAGGCCCACCTTGGCGATCATCTCCAGCGCCGCCTCGCGGCGCTCGGCAGCGCTCATCTCCTTGCGATTGAGCTTGAGCGGCTCTTCCAGCATGGTCGCCACGGTCTTGCGCGGATTGAGCGACCCGTAGGGATTCTGGAAGATGATCTGGACCTCGCGGCGCAGCGCCGCCGGCGGGCGCTGCCCCTCCTTGAGCGACACCTCGTGACCACTGATGGTCAACTTGCCGCTGGTGGGCGGCTCGATCATCGTCAATACCCGGGCCAGGGTCGACTTGCCGCAGCCGGACTCACCGACCACCGCCAGCGTCTGGCCGGGATAGAGCTCGAAGGTTGCTTCGTTGAGCGCCTTCACCGTCGCCGGCTTGGAGAACGGGCTGCCCTTGATCTGATAGTGACGGGTGAGATTGACGGCGCTCAATACGGCATCGCGGCTCATGGGCGCACCTCTCTATGCGGGCTGGATTGCGGGTTGTCTCGCGCAGCGCCCGCTGCAGCCGGCGACGGCGAGATCCCGTCTTCCAGGGGATAGTGACACAACGTACGGGCGGGATCGTCCGCGGCCGGCACCGGCTCCACCTCGCGACAATGCTCGGTGGCGTACTGGCAGCGCGGATTGAACAGGCAGCCGCTCGGCCGATCGTGCTGGCCGGGAACGACACCGGGAATGGTCGGCAGGCGATCCCGGTCGCCTGCGCGCTCCGGCAGCGCCGACAGCAGCGCTTCGGTGTAGGGGTGGCGCGGGTTGGCGAACAGCGACTTCACGTCCTGTTTCTCGACCTGGCGGCCGGCGTACTGCACCACCACGTGCTTGGCGGTCTCCGCCACCACGCCCATGTCGTGGGTGATCAGGATCAGCGCCATGCCAGTGTCTTCCTGCAGCCGCAACAGCAGTTCGAGGATCTGGGCCTGGATGGTGACGTCGAGCGCGGTGGTCGGCTCGTCGGCGATCAGCAGGCGAGGGTTGCAGGAGATCGCCATGGCGATCATCACCCGCTGGCTCATGCCGCCGGATAGCTGATGCGGGTAGGCCTTGATCCGTCGCGCCGGATCGGGAATCCCCACCTGCGCCAGCAGATCCAGCGCCCGTTCGTGGCGCTCCTTACGCGAGCCGCCCAGGTGCTGCTTGATCATCTCGTCGATCTGGGTGCCGACGGTGAAGCAGGGGTTGAGGCTGCTCATCGGCTCCTGAAAGATCATCGACATCTCGCCGCCGACGATGCGCCGGCGCTGGCGCGAACTCAGCTGCTGCAGATCCTGGCCGTCGAACGCCATCTTGTCTGCGGTGACCTGCGCCGTCCACGGCAGCAGGCCCATGGTGGCGAGCATGGACACCGACTTACCCGAGCCGGATTCGCCCACGATCGACCACACTTCGCCACGGTCGACGTTGATGTCGACGCCTTCCACGGCGGCAAACAGGCCGCTACTGGTCTTGAAGCGAACGCTGAGCCCTTCGATATCTAGTAATGCCATGACAACTCCTCATCGCGTCGCCGCACCCGCCCCCGAACGCCATGCGCCAGGCCGAGCGAAGCGCTCACGATCTTTTCATCTTCGGGTCCAGCGCATCGCGCAGGCCGTCGCCCATCAGGTTGATCATCAGCACGGTCAGCAGGATGATCAGCCCCGGAAACGTCACCGCCCAGTAGGCGCTACCCATGAACTCGCGGGCGTTGGCCAGCATCGCGCCCCACTCCGGCGTCGGCGGCTGGACACCCATGCCCAGGAAGCCCAGCGCCGCGATATCGAGAATCGCGGTGGAGAACGAGAGCGTCGCCTGCACGATCAGCGGCGCCATGCAATTGGGCAGCAAGGTATTGAACATCAGGCGCAGATGCCCGGCACCGGAGAGCCGGCTGGCGATGACGTACTCGCGATTCTTCTCGCCGATCACCGCGGCCCGTGTCAGCCGCACGAAGTAAGGCAGCTGAACCAGCGCGATGGCGATCATGGCGCTGGTCAGACCGGGGCTGAGGATGGCGACCAGGCCCAGTGCCAGCAGCAGGCTGGGGAACGCCAGCACCACGTCCATCACGCGAGTGATGACGGTCTCGACCCAGCCGCGGAAATACCCGGCCAGGAGGCCGAGGAAAATTCCCACGCCCATCGAGATCACCACCACCATGGCGCTGATCGAGAGCGAATAGCGCGCGCCGTAGATCAACCGCGAGAGGATGTCGCGACCTACCGCGTCGGTGCCGAGCAGGTAGCTCCAGCTGCCCTCGGCATGCCACACCGGCGGCACCAGCAGCGCCGAGCGATCCTGCATCGCCGGATCGTGTGGCGCGACCCATGGCGCGAACAGCGCGACCAGCAGAATGAAGACGATGAAGATCAGGCCGACCAGCGCGCCGCGGCTGGCACTGAAATCACTCCAGAAGGACGCCAACTGGTAGCGAAAGGTACCGGGCGCGGCGGGGGTGGAAATGGTACTCATGATGAAAGCCCCCTGTTAATGGCGGATGCGCGGGTTGATGACGCCATAGGCGAGATCGACCAGCAGATTGACGATCATCACGATGAACGCGATCAGGACCAGGCCACCCTGCACCGAGGGATAGTCGCGTCGCGAGATCGCGTCGATCATCCACTTGCCGATACCGGGCCACGAGAAGATCGTTTCGGTCAGGATCGCTCCCGCCAACAGCAGGCCCACCTGGAGACCGATCACCGTCACCACCGAAATCAGCGCATTGCGCAGGGTATGCACCATGATCACGCGGAAGTTCGACAGTCCCTTGGCGCGTGCGGTGCGCACGTAGTCCTCGCCCAGCACCTCGAGCATCGAGGAGCGGGTCTGCCGGGCGATGACCGCCAGCGGGATCGTTCCCAGCACGATCGACGGCAGGATCAGATAGTGCAGCGAGGAGAGAAACGCGCCCCAGTCGCCGGCGATCAGGCTGTCGATGGTCATGAAGCCGGTGACCGGCTCGATGAAGTACATGTACGAGATGCGCCCCGAGACCGGGGTCCAGCCCAGGGTGCTCGAGAACAGCATGATCAGCAGCAGGCCCCACCAGAAGATCGGCATCGAATAGCCGGTCAGGCTGACCCCCATGATGGTGTGATCGAGCGTCTTGCCACGCTTGACCGCGGCCAGCACGCCGGCTGGCAGGCCGATGATGACGGCGAACGCCAACGCGAACAGCGAGAGTTCGAGCGTCGCCGGGAAGCGGCTCATGAACTCGTCCATGACCGGGGCGTGGGTCACCAGGGAGTTACCGAGATCGCCATGCAGCAATCCCTTCAGGAAATCGAGATATTGGACGACCAGAGAGCGGTCGAAGCCCATTTGAGATTCGAGCTGGGCGTAGCGTTCGGCGGAAATGCCGCGCTCCCCCGCCATCAGCAGAATCGGATCGCCCGGCAACAGGCGAATGAAAGCGAACGCAACGATGGTGACGCCAATGAACGTCGGGACCAGCTGCGCCAGCTTGACCAGAAAGAATTTGAACATTTTGGAGTACTGGCTAGTCACGCGTTAAGACGCGGGGCGGCTGTCAGGGCCGCCCCGCGTCTTCGCTAGGAGAGAATCACTCGATGTCGACGCCTTCGAAGCTATGGCCGCCGAGCGGATCGATCTTGTAGCCGGTCACTTCCTTGCGCAGCGGCATGAAGACCGTGGAATGGGCCAGGGTGTCCCAAGGTGCCTGCTCCTTGAAGATCTCCTGGGCCTGCTCGTAGAGCTTGGCGCGCTCTTCCTGACTATCCAGGGTGCGAGCTTTCTGGATCAGATCGTCGAACGGCTTGTAGCACCACTGCGAGCGGTTGGCGCCGCCGACACCGTCACAGCCGAGCAGCACGCCCAGGAAGTTGTCCGGGTCGCCGTTGTCGCCGGTCCAGCCGAGGATGACCGCACCGTCACGCTTGGTGTCCGACGAGCGCTTCAGGTACTCGCCCCACTCGTAGGTGACGATCTGCGCGTCGACGCCGACCTTGGACAGATCCGACTGCATCAGCTCGGCGGTGCGTCGCGCGTTGGGCATGTACGGACGCTGGACCGGCATCGCCCAGATGTTCATCTTCAGGTTCTCGACCCCCGCGTCCTCGAGCATCTGCTTGGCTTTGTCGGGATCGTACTGATCGTCCTGGATGGCGTCGTTGTAGCCCCACATGGACGGCGGAATCGGATTCTTGGCCACCTGGCCGGCACCCTGGAACACCGCATCGATGATCGCCTGCTTGTTGATCGCCATGTTCAGTGCCTTGCGCACTTCCGGCTTGTCGAACGGCGCCATCTGGGTGTTGTAGGCCAGATAAGCCACGTTCAGACCGGCCTCCTCGAGCACGTTGATGTCGTCGTTCTGCTGCATCTCCTCGACATCGGACGGGTTCGGGAACGGCATCACCTGGCACTCTCCGGCCATCAGCTTCTGATAGCGCACCTGGGCATCGGAGGTGATCGCGAAGACCAGGTTGTCGATCGGCTGCTTGCCGCGGAAATAGTCCGGGTTGGCCTGGTAGCGAATGGCCGCGTCTTCACGATAGTTGACGAACTGGAACGGACCGGTACCGATCGGCTGCTGGTTGGCTAGCTCCGGCTTGCCCTCGTCGAGCAGCTGCTGCTCGTACTCCTTGGAGTGGATCGAGGCGAAATCCATCGCCAGGTTGGCCACGAACGGCGCGTTGGGCTGAGTGAGCACGAACTTCACGGTGTGATCGTCGACCTTCTCGATCGACTTGATCAGCTCGCCCATCGACATCGAGTTGAAGTATTCGAAACTGCCGTTGGCCAGCTTGTAGTATGGATTGTTCTCGTCCATCTGACGCTCGAACGTCCAGATGACGTCGTCCGCGTCGAGCATGCGGCTCGGGGTGAAGTAGTCGGTGGTCTGGAACTTGACGTCGTCGCGCAGATGGAAGGTCACTTCCAGGCCGTCATCCGACACGTCCCAGCTCTCAGCGATGGCCGGCTCGACTTCGGTGGTACCCGGCTTGAACTGGACCAGGCGGTTGTAGATCGTCTTGCTCGACGCATCGAAGGTGGTGCCAGCGGTGTAGAGCGAGGGATCGAACCCCTCCGGCGAGCCTTCGGAGCAGTAGACCAGCGTCTTGGCCATGACCGGGGTCGCGCCCAGCATCATGGCGGCGATGCCAGCCGCAAGCAGCGTCTTCTTCATTATCCATCTCCTGCACAGCTATCGCTGTTCTTGTGATATCGGCTTGTGGCCGCTTGTCGTTGTGATGCCGGCCTGTCAGACAGCCGGCAATCGGCACAGACTAGAGCGTGAAGCAGCGTTTAATCAATTGTCCAATAGCGTGAGAAGGGGTGGTTGCAGCGAGGGGGCATTCAGTCTAGGAGGCTGTGATGGCCGTATGGGACAGGCCTGCGCAACGTCAGGCCAGCTTCATCGATGTCGCTGAGAAAGACTCAGTGCTGGAGCGCCTCCACCAGGCACAGCAGTGACATCGACTGCCCGTAGGCGGTGGGATGGATCGGGATGTCCCGGTAGAACTGCAGCGTGTTTCCCATCCGCGTACCGTAGGAGACGTTGGCAACCGTGCCGTCTTCCTCGATGTTGTCGATCACCGCCTGCAGCGCCAATCTGCCGGCACGCTCCCAACGTTCGTCGCCGTAACCGAGACGCGCCCCTTTCAGGAAGGCGTAGCCGAACGCCGCCGTGGCGGAGATCTCTTCGTAGGAGATCTCATCGTCGACCAGCGTTCGCCAAGCGCCGTTGGGGCACTGGTAGTCGAGCAGGGTTTCCATCTGGGCACGCAGTACCCAGCCGAAATAACGCTCGAGCGATGGTGTCAGGTCGGCGGTTTCGAGGAAATCCAGCAGGCCGGCGGAAATCCACGAGTTGCCCCGCGCCCAGCGGGCCCGCGCAAAGTTGTGATGGCCGTCGAACGTCCAGCCGTGGAACCACAGGCCGGTTTCGCGCTCGCTCAAGTAGTGGGTGTGTACCAGGAACTGAAGGCAGGCCTCTTCGGAGAGCTCCGGACGGTCGGCGGCCCGGCCATAGTTGGCCAGGAAAAGCGCAACCATGAACAGGGTGTCGTCCCAGAGCTCGTCGTCGTTGATCTTGTCCGAGACATTGTGCTGAAACCCGCCGCAGCGTGTGCGTGGCATCTCCGCCATCAACCGCTCGGCCCAACTGGCGAGGGCCTCCTCCCAGCGGGGATCGCCGGTTTCCGACCACAGGATCGACAGGGCCAGCATCGGCGCGGTGGTATTGACATTGAGGGGAGGCAGTTCGGAGGACAACTGGGCCTCGTACCAGTTCTCCAGCAGCTTTTTCGCCTCTTCATCATGGGTATGCTGCCAGAGCCTGGCGATCCCGTAGAGTCCGACGCCCTGGGGCCACTCCCAACTGTTGAAACTGACGTAATCGCCCGCGGTGCCATCGAGATTGGGTTCGTGAAAGCGACCGTCGTGGCGCAGTTCGGTCAGCCCTCTGATGACAAGCGCGATATGACGTTTCAGTCCATCTTTCGAAATTTCTGGCAGAGCGCTCATGAAACAACCATCCATGTAACCGGGAACACTTTGAGCGGAACGAGGGTGAGCAAGCCGCTTGACGCGACGCCTTCACGATCCACGGGATCAAGGCGCATGCATCGCTAGACAACGCACTCACGTCGGGGAGAGTTCAATCCGAAACGATCTGTTCCAGCAGGGGGCCGACGATGTCGTCTCGACGATACTCATCGATAAGCGGCTGAACGGCGCGACGAAACGGCTCCTGGTCAGGCCGGTTGACCTCCACCCCCATCTCGCGGGCATCGGCAAGGGCTTTCCGCACCGCTTCGTCCCATAGCCCGCGATAGGCCTCCGTGGCGTGGGCGGCCGCCTCGCGGACGATCTCCTGCTGCTCGTCCGTCATCTTCTCCATGGCACGGTTGGAGATCACCAGAAAGTCGGGAATACGCTGGTGCTGATCGAGGGAGTAGTATTTCGCTACTTCACCGTGGCGGCCGATGGTCAGGGCGGTGGGATTGTTTTCGGCACCATCGATCACGCCCGACTGTAGCGCGGTGTAGACCTCCCCGTAGGGAAGCGGCGTCGGCGTCCCCCCCATCAGTTCCACCATGCGGATCGAGGTATTGGAGTTGATCACCCGAAGCTTGAGCCCCTGCAGATCCTGGGGCGTCTCGATCGGCTTGGAGATGGTGTAAAAAGAGCGGGCACCGCTATCGAAAAAGGTCAGTCCCTGAAAACCATCGTCCTTTGTCGCCTGGTAAACGGTCGAGGCGACAGGCCCCCTCATTTTTGCGTAGAAATCGTCTTCATCCTCGAAAATATAGGGGAGAGAAAAGACGCGAAAAACGGGATCGAAGTTTTCCAGACTTGCCGCGCTGACGCGGGTGATATCAACGGCACCATTCTGAAGTTGCTCGAGGACTTCCCGTTCGGAGCCCAACACGCCATTGACGAAAAGACGGATCGACACCTCGCCATCCGTTTTTTCACGGACTTCATCGGCGAACCGTTGAAGCACGACGCTGCTCGGATGATCCTTTGACAACGCGTTGGCCAGCCTCATTCTTACATCGGCATTAGCGCTGGCGATACTCAGAGTTACCACCGAAAATGCGGTGACAACCGTTGTAGATAATTTCATGGTTTTCTCCCGTCTATCCATCCGCAGCCGCGATCGTTTATCGCAACGCTTCCGCAGGGTTCGGATCGATTCTGCCCGGGATGAAAACCAATATCTATATGAAAAAAATTTTCATAACTAGGACTTTAGTCCCGATGAGGAGCGCACTACGAGTTCGCAGGCGAGCTCGACACGACGGGCAATGAAACTTTCATCGAGCACATGTTCGCGCATCAGATTGACCGCGGCCTGACCGATACTGTTCATGGGAACGTGTACCGACGTCAGCGCGGGTGCCAGGAATTCGCCCTGGGGGAGTCCGTCGATACCGACCACCGAGACATCCTGCGGGACCCGCAGTCCGCGGGCGCGGAGTTCCAGCACCACGCCGATGGCGAGGCTGTCGCCGGCGCACAGCACGGCGGTGAAATCGTCGCCCCGATCGAGCCTTGCCGCGATTCCCGCCCTCGCCGCTTCCGGCGTCCACTCCTCGACCTCGACTATGAGGTCGTCCCGATCTGCCTGCACCTCGACGGGCAGCGATTCGAGCCAGCCTTCGCGGCGCCGCTCGATGGTGCGACGGCCCGGGTTGGTGCAGAACAGAATGCGCTGATGCCCCAGGTCGACGAGATACTGGGTGGCGGCCGCCGCCGCTGCGCGATTGTGCGGCGCCACGCTGGAGAGCTGCATCAACGGGTCGTCGCCATTGACCAGTACGATGGGCTTGGCCAGCGTTCGCGCCTGCGCCAGCACGACTTCGTCGTCCACCGCCAGGAACAGCAGCCCGGCCACTTCCTTCGATGCTTCGGCCTCTTTCAGCAGCGCCAGTTCGCTCTGGCGATCCGGCGCGCTCTGCATCTCGAGTTCCATGTCCAGCAGCTTGGCCTGCGCCTTGATCCCGTAGAGCACATGGGTCGTGAACTGGTTGCGCTGGTAGTCCACCATCGCTCTCGCGCTGGCCAGTACCACGATACGCTGACCAGCCAGCGTACTGGGTTGTTGGTAATTCAGCTCCCGCGCGGTGGCGAGAATGCGCTCGCGCAGGTCGGCCCGCACCCCCGGCGTCCCCGATAGCGCTCGCGACGCGGTGCTGATCGAAACGTTGCAGTGAGCCGCCACATCGGCAAGCTTCAGCCGCCTTCCCTTTTTCTTCATCGCATTGCCCTTTCGCATTGCCCTTTCGCGGATCCGATAGTTATGACTATCGTATAAGTAATGAAATTTTTTTTCATATTGCAAAATTAAGTTTCGATATTCAATCTTTAAATACCGACCCATTAATCATCATTCAGAAAACGGCACGCTTCTATTTCCGTGGTTCGGTCCCGGAGTGATCTTATGCTTTCGTTCAAGAGATGGCTGGAAAGAGTTCTTCTGGTTTTGATGGCGATGATGTTGATCGCCATGGTCTGCCTGATGCTCTGGCAGGTGACGACAAGATATCTGCTGGGCGTTCCCGCCCTCTATACCGAGGAGACCCTGCGCTTTCTGATGATATGGATGGCGCTGACAGGTGCGGCCTACTGCTTTGGCACCAACAGGCACCTGGCTCTGGACCTGATTCCTTCACTGCTGCCGGAAAAGGCCGGACGTGTTCTTTATCTCATCAACTCTGTTGTCGTGCTGGTTTTTGCAGGATTCGTCCTGTTGTTGGGCGGGTGGAAAGCCAGCCTATCGGCGCTGACCCAGATGTCGCCAATCATGCAGATTCCGATGGGGTACGCCTATTCAATCCTGCCGATATCGGCAGTGATCATCTTCATCCTCCAGATCCTGAATGTCTTTCTGATCATGACGGGCCGCCTGCGCTTGCCTTACGCCAAATCCGGCGTCGGGGGGCTCTGACATGATTGCCTACATGAACTTCATGGCAGATCCGCTCAACGCCGCGTTCGTCCTGTTCGGTATCTTCTTCCTGCTGCTTTTCATGGGCTCGCCGATAGCGGTGGCGATCGTCTCCTCCTCGCTGCTGGTGGGTATCGCCTATCTGCCTCCGGAAACCGCGCTTTTCATCTCGACGCAGAAGATGTTTTCCGGGCTGGACAGCTTCACGCTGCTGGCCATTCCTTTCTTCATTCTGGCCGGCGACATCATGAACAAGGGCGGTATCGCCATTCGCCTGATCGATCTGGCCCGTCTGGTAGGCGGGCGACTGCCGGGCTCCCTGGCCCATACCAACGTGATCGCCAACATGCTCTTTGGCGCGATTTCCGGCTCGTCGATCGCCGCCGCAGCGGCGGTGGGCGGCACCATGGGGCCACTGCAGCGCAAGGAGGGCTACGCGCCCGACTACGCCGCCGCCGTCAATATCGCCTCCGCTCCCACCGGCATTCTGATTCCCCCCAGCGGTCCACTGATTCTGTTTTCGCTGGTCTCCGGTGGGACCTCGATCTCGGCACTGTTCATTGCCGGCTATATCCCGGGCATGCTGATGGGCCTGACCGTCATGATCGTGGCGGGCATCATCGCCAGGAAGCGCGGCTACCGGAGCAGCGTTCGCAGCACGCCCGGCGAAGCGCTGCAGATCGTTCTTCGCGCCTTGCCGGCACTGGGAATGATCGTGGTGATCATCGGCGGTATCGTCATCGGCGTCTTCACCGCGACCGAGGCGGCGGCGGTCGCCGTGCTCTACGCGTTGATCCTCTCGCTGGCCTACCGCATGACCACGCCCCGGGAATACCTGCGCATCTTCTGCCGCTCGGCGATCCTGACCGCCTCCATCCTGTTTCTCATCGCCTCTTCGGGGGTCATGTCCTACGTCATGACGATAGCAGGCATCCCCGACATGATTGCCGATACGATTCTGCAGTTCGACAACCTGATCGTGGTCTTTCTGATCATGAACCTGTGCCTTCTGGTCATCGGCTTTTTCATCGACCTGACCCCGGCCGTACTGATCTTCACGCCCATCTTTCTGCCCATCGCCCAGCAGATGGGCATGGATCCGGTGCAGTTCGGCATCATGCTGATCTTCAATCTCGGGGTCGGCTCGATGACACCACCGGTCGGCAGCGTGCTGTTCGTCGGCTGCTCGATCGCCGGACTGCGTATCGACCAGGTCGTGAAACCGATTCTGCCGTTCTTTTTTGCGCTGGTGATCGCCCTGCTGATGGTCACCTACATCCCCTGGCTGTCGCTGGGGCTGCCGCACCTCTTCGGGCTGATGTAATCCGCGGGAACGACAGCCCGATCCATTGGAAAGACTGACGAATCAGAGGAGTTCCCATGTCACGATTTTCACTCACGGGACGCGTGGCGCTGGTGACCGGTGCCAACACCGGCATCGGCCGCGCCATCGCCATCGCCATCGCCGAGGCGGGTGCCAGCGTCATCTGCGCCGGGCGTCGTTCGACGCAGGAGACCGTGGACGCCATCACGGCGAAGGGTGGCACCGCCGAAGTCATGGCCATCGACTTCGCCGACCCCATGGCGGCGAGGGATCTTTTTCAGTCCCGCCTTATCGACGTGCTGGTCAACAACGCCGGCATGATTCGCCGCGCCGACGCCGTCGACTTCACCGAAGCGGACTGGGACGACGTGATCGACGTCAATCTCAAGGCGCTCTTCTTCACCTCCCAGGCGTTCGCCAAAGCGCTGCTGGCGCGTGGGGCCACGGGCAAGATCGTCAATATCGCGTCCCTTCTCAGTTTCCAGGGCGGTATTCGCGTGGCCTCCTACACCGCCTCCAAGCACGGCGTGGCGGGGCTGACCAAGCTGCTCGCCAACGAGTGGGCGGCCTCCGGCATCAACGTCAACGCTGTCGCGCCGGGCTATATCGCCACCAACAACACCGAAGCGCTGCGCAACGACCCCGAGCGCTCGGAGGCGATCCTCGCGCGTATTCCCGCCGGCCGCTGGGGCGAGCCCCGCGATATCGCCGACAGCGCCGTCTTTCTGGCGTCGCCGGCCGCCGACTACATCCACGGCACCGTATTGAACGTGGACGGCGGCTGGCTGGCGCGCTGAGTCCTTTCTCTTCCATCCCTCAGGGAGCAACACCATGAGCATGACCACACGCTACGGCGCCGGCCCCAACCAGATCGACGCCATGGATACCACCGCACTACGTGACACCTTCATGGTCGAGGGGCTTTTCACCCCCGGTGAGATCGCCTTCACCTATACCCATCTGGACCGGATGATCGTCGGCGGCGCCGTGCCTCTTCAGTCTCCGCTGACCTTCGGCGACGGCAGCGAGGTGGGTACGCCGTTCTTTTTCGATGCGCGCGAGATGGGCATTGCCAACCTGGGCCAGCCGGGCTGGATCGAGATCGACGGGGAGCGCCAAGCGCTGGCCAACCGCGATGTGCTCTACGTCGGCCGCGGGGCGAAGGAGATCACCCTGGGCAGCGACGAGGCCGACGCACCGGCCCGCTTCTATATGAACTCGGTGCCCGCCGGCGCGGACATCCCTCATCGCCTGATTCCCAAATCGGAAGCGAAGGTCATCACCATGGGCGACGCGGCCAGAAGCAACGTGCGCTCGCTGGCGATGTACGTGCACCCCAAGGTGGCGCCCTCGTGCCTGCTGCTGATGGGGATCACCGACCCGGCCCCCGGTTCGCTGTGGAACACCATGCCGCCGCACCTGCACGAGCGCCGCATGGAGGCCTACTGCTACTTCGATCTGGCCGCCGAGGATCGCGTCATGCACTTCATGGGGCGCCCCGACAACACTCGCCACCTGGTGGTGGCCAACGGCGACGTGGTGCTGTCGCCGGCCTGGTCGATCCACATGGGCGCCGGCACCGGCCCCTACGCCTTCGTCTGGGGCATGACCGGGGAAAACCAGGCCTACGAAGACGTCGATCCCGTTGCCATCGAGAGCCTGCGCTGATGAACCTGCGAGTTGGTGAACCGTTGACCTACTGGCAGGTACTGCCGCTGGTGGAGGCGGCCTACGACGTGGCCGACACCACCATGGAGGGCGAGATGGATTCCACCTTCTTCCTGACCAAGGAGAAGAACTGGATTCCGCACACCTACCCCTGCCGTACCGCCTATATCGCCGAACGTCGCGATCGACCGCTCGAGCCGCAGCCGCTGCCAGACTGGCGCGCGGCCCGCAACGTGCTGCCCATGGGCTCACCGTGGCTGGACCTGTCGGGATTCTGGTTCCGCCCGACGCGCATCCGCGGCTGGGCACGGACCGCCATACGGGCCGAGCGTTCCGGCAAGGCACGCCTGCGCGCGGGAATCTGCGGCGCGGCACGCCTTTACGTCAATGGCGAAAGCGCCGGCTGGCTGTCGCCGGCGACCCGCAACGCCATGGACGAGACCGAGTTCGAGGCCGAATTGCAGGCCGGCGATAACGACATCGTCTTCCAGTTCGAGGATCTCTGCGAACGCGACGCGGTGATTCGCCTCTCGCTGGTCTGGCTCGACGGCCCCGATGCCCAGGTCGGCTACCCCTTCACGGCCGACCCCGAGACGGTGCGCGAGGTCGAGCGCGCCCTGGAGGCCATGCACCTCGATCGCACCGTCTACGACGGCGAGGCGATCGAACTGGTCTGCCCCCGGCCGTTCACACGGTCCGTGACGGCCAGGGTGGAGGTCGCCGGGCATTTCATGTCCCATGGCCGCCAGCGATATCAGCTCGAGATCCCCGCCGGCGCGCAGCGGGCACCTCTCTGCGAGTCCCGTGAACTGCCCGCCGACTACCGCTATTTCGATATCACGTTCGACCACGATGGCTTCGTCACCGACCTGCGACTGGGGGCGGAGATCACCCGGCGTACCGCGCTGGGCGCGCCCGCCGCGGAGCTGCACGACCGCATCGACGAGACGCTGGCCTGGATCGCCGCCAACGCCGAGTCGGATACCGAACGCGCCCTGGCCTGCCTTGACGAGGGCAGCGAGGCGATGCGCGCCACTGCCGAAAGGATCATCGAGGCGGAGCTGCCGGCCATCGAGCAGTGTTACGACTGCGCCGATTTCTCGCTGGTACCGCTGCTGTGGGCGCGAATCCAACACGGGCACCGGCTGGCGCCGGCACTGGTGGCACGCATCGATGCCGCCATCCTCGACTACCGCTACTGGATGGACGAACCGGGCAACGACGTGCAGTGGTACTTCTCCGAGAACCACGCCCTGCTCTTCCACACCGCCTGCTACCTGGCCGGCCATCTGCACCCGCAAGCGCGCTTCCGGCGCTCGGGGCGCACCGGCGCCGAGCAGCGCGAGACGGGGCGCCAAAGGCTGATGGCGTGGTTCGACCATTTCGAGAAGGCGGAAATGGCCGAGTTCAACTCAGCGCCCTACTTCCCGATCGACCTCAAGGGCTTCACCGCGATTTTCGCCCTCGGCCCCGACGACGATCTGCGCCAGCGGGCGGCGCGGGCCATCGAGCGGCTGGCCACGATCGTCGCCAACTCGGCGCATCAGGGCGTTCTCACCGGCGCCCAGGGGCGCAGCTACCAGCACTCACTGTGTGTCGCCGACACCCTGGAACTGACCGGGCTGGCGCGTCTGCTGTGGCGCACCGGCAGCTTCGGCGCCCATGTCCACTGCCTGGCGCAGCTGGCGCTGTGCCTGCGAGATCATGGCCTGCACTTGCCCGAGACGCTCGAGCAGCGCGCCTGCTGGCAGACCGACCAGGGCCAGGAGTGGTCCTATCAGCAGGGCGAGAACGGCTTTGCCCGGCTCTACCACTACAAGACCCGCGACACTGCCATGGGCAGCGCCGCCCGCTACCGCTGGTTCGAATGGGGGTATCAGGAAACCCTGCTGCAGGCCCGGGTTGGCCGCGAGCCCCACGCCCAGATCTGGATCAACCACCCGGGCGAACGGGTAAAGGCGGGCTTTGGTCGACCCTCGTTCTGGGGCGGCTCGGCCAGCATCCCGCGCGTCCAGCAGTACCGCCAGTTGGCGCTGATGATGTTCGACGGCGACGAGGCCCAGCCCGATTTCACCCACTGCTGGTTCCCCACTCCGGCGTTCGACGAGTGGCGACTCGATGAGCGCGGCGCCGTGGCGCGTTCGGGGCACGGCGTGCTGGCGTTGACCACCAGCGCCCCCCCGACGTTGATGACGCGCGGCGCCTCGGCCCATCACGAGCTACGCGTTGCCGGGCAGCGCAGCTGGTGGGTCGTGCGGCTGGGACGCGGATCCTCGGCGGAAGCGTTCCTCGCGCGTTATCAACTCACCCCCGTGCGCGAGCAGCAAGCCTGGGTCGTCGAAGACCCGGAGTATGGCCGCGTGCTGTTCCATGACGACGGCCGGGTGGAGGCCGAAGGGCGCCTCATTGATCCCGACGCGTTCACCCTGGCGGGCCAGCGCGAAAGGCTCGCCGACTAGCCCGGATTCAACCCCCTGAAGTCCGCTTCTCGAGGGAGGGGAGAGCATCGGCTCTCCCCTTCCGGGGAGCACTCATGCCCGAAAACCAATAACAACGGCTCACCCAAGGTACGAAGGATACTAGAATGAAAAACTCCTCCCGGCTGATTCTCTCCTCCCTGGCCCTGTCCCTGGGCACCAGCACATCGGCCATTGCGGACGATGCCGACCTGGCAGCTCGTCTCGAGGCGCTGGAGGCTCGGGTAGCCGCCGCCGAGCAGCGTGCCCGGGACGCCGAGGCGAACGTGGCGCGACTCGAATCGGAGCGTCGTCCTGACGACAGCAGCGACTATGAAACGCGCCTTGCCGCTCTGGAAAAGGAGGTCGACAGCGGGGACGAGTTCTCCTTCAGCGCCTACGCTCGCTCGGGACTACTGCTGGGTAACGACGGCAAGAGCATCCCCGGCGGCCCTTATGTCACGCCGGCCGGCTCGGTGGGCGGCGCGGTGGGCCGGCTCGGCAATGAGCCGGACACCTACGTCCACGCTCGCTTCAATCATCTGAAAACTTACGAAAACGGCGCCAGGCAGCGGTTCCAGTTCGCCCTCGCCGATTCGGTCACCACCAGCAACGACTGGACCGCCGATGAATCCAGCCTCAATGTCCGCCAGGTGTTCGTCGAGCTTTCCGAGCTGCCCAGCTTCGAGGGCACCGCGTTGGAGAACGCCACGCTCTGGGCCGGCAAGCGCCTGGACCGCAACAACTTCGACGTCCACTGGGTCGACAGCGATGTGGTCAAGCTGGCGGGCGTCGGCGGCGGCGTCTACGACGTCGAGCTGGGCGACGACTGGCGCGGTAACTTCACGCTCTACGGCCGCAGCTTCGACGATTTCAGCGTCGATCCGGAAAACACCGAGATCAGCGCCGACACCGATAGCCTGGTGCTGACCGCCAACAACTATGTCGGCCCCTGGCAGGTCATGCTCAGCGCGCTCTCCGCCAACGACAACGACCAGCGCATCGTCGATGGCAGCGGCACCGCTGCCGACAGCGGCGTGCACGGGATGCTGGCCTACCGCGGCGACAGCTTCTTCGGCCTGGGCGAAGGCACCTTCATGGCCGCGCTGCTGCACGGCGAGGGCCTCGGCGCGGAGGTCAAGCAGATCGGCGCCAACGGCGAGCTGCTCGACGACGCCCGTGCGACACGCCTGGCCGTCTACGGCACCACCTACCTCTCCCCTCACTGGCGCATCGCACCGTCGCTGCTGGCCGAGGTCAGCAAGGATCGTTTCGTCCATGACGACGACTACTTCTGGGCCTCTTTCAACACCCGTCTTGCCAACGAGATCACCGAAAACTTCGAGATGCAGTATGAAGCCAGTTACCAGACCATGGATCTCGACCCCCAGGGCTACAAGGGACGCCAGAAGGTACAGGGCAGTTTCGGCAAGTTGACCGTCGCTCCGACCTTCAAGCCATTCGTGGGCGGCTTCTTCCAGCGTCCGGAACTTCGCGTCTTCGCGTCCTATATCACCTGGGACGACGAACTCAATGACTTCGCCAGCGACGACGCCTTCGGCGAAAAGGGTTATGCCGGCAGTCAGTGGAGCTTTGGAATGCAGGCGGAGACCTGGTTCTAGAAACGCGCCCGCTATCGGCTCAGAGAGCGGTGGGTGGATAACCATTTTCCAGCACCGGTAGCGTTCTGTACCCCGCGAGGCTCGTCACACAGCCTCGCGAGTCAAGATACCCGCCAATGCCGCCAGCTCAGCCAGCCTCTTCGCCAGCGGCCAGCCATTCATCGACCTGGTCCCGATTCTCTTCGAGCCAGGTCCGCGCTCCAGCCACCGGGTCGCCTCGAGATTCGATCTCCGACATCAACGTGCCGAGGCTTTGGTCGCTCATGTGCCAGGCATCGAGCACCGCGGTCAGCCAGGGGTCGTCCTCGGCGAAGCCCTGACGCGAGAACCAGTAGATGGTGTCGCCATCACCGTAGATATTCTCGGGATCCTCGAGATACTTGAGATCATAGTCGGCAAACGCCCAGTGCGGATTCCACAGCGTCACCACGATCGGCTCTTCATTCTTGTAGGCGCTGTCGAGCGCGGACATCATCGCCGGCTCCGAGCTGTTGACCTGCGCCAGCGGCAGATCGTAGGTCTCGATGGCCGCGTCGGTCATGCCGGCAATGGCGGAACCCGGATCGATACCCAGGATCGTGGGACTCCCCTGATACTCGAACTCGTCAGCGTGTTTCGCCAGCTCCGGAATGGTGTCGATATCGACGTAGCTCGGCACGACCAGCCCCAGCCCGGTCTTGTCGTACCAGGCAGCGTGAACCTCGAGCGTGTCCTTGTAGGGTGCGAGAAATTCCTTGTCGGTATGCGGCAGCCATATCTCCAGCGACAGATCGATATCATCGGCGGCCATCCCCGCGTAAAGCGCGCTCTTGCCGACGGCCGACAACTCGACGTCGTAGCCGTGATTCTCCAGCACCAGCTTCCACAGGTTGGCGACGGCGACGTTCTCCGCCCAATTGTTGGTGCCGATGGTCAGTGTCTTCTCCTGCGCGAAGGCGTGAACCGGTGAGAGGGACATCGCAGTGAAAACCGTGGCTGCCAGCGGGCAAAGCATCTTTCTCATAACGGAGACTCTCTGTTTTTTATGTCATTCGAGAAAAAATCGTTATGAGTATCGCTCAAAGCGCACGCGTTTTCAGCTACGGATCTGAGCTTTAGCACCCGGCTGGCCCTCGAATTCCAGAGAGAGGCCCCGCCTCACACGGGCCATGTTCTGATACGAATAGCGAATATTCACAAATATCGATTTAATTTTTCACTGATGAACATTTCCACCAGAGAATTAACATTACGTACCCGTTTGATTTTTAATTAAATTTTCCAAAACCAACCACAGAAGAGTCTAAACACTACGACTTTCTGCTTAGTTCATCAGGTTCAATTTCGCGCCACAATGATCTCAAGTGAACATCAATGAGCAGATCCGAACATGGCCAACGAAAGCTACGATCTGATTGTCATCGGCGGCGGCATCAACGGCGCCGGCATCGCCCGGGATGCCGTGGGCCGCGGTCTTTCGGTACTGCTGGTGGAGGCCGATGACCTGGCCAGCCATACCTCCTCGGCTTCCACCAAGCTGATCCACGGCGGCCTGCGCTATCTGGAGCAGTACGAGTTCAAGCTGGTGGCCAAGGCACTCGCCGAGCGCGAGATACTGCTCAAGGCCGCGCCGCACATCATCTGGCCGATGCGTTTCATCCTGCCCCATCAGAAGCATCTGCGGCCGGCCTGGATGATCCGAATCGGCCTGTTCATGTATGACCACCTGGGCGGACGACAGACGCTGGCTGGCTCACAAGGCGTCAAGTTCGCCGATCATGCAGCCGGTATTCCGCTCAAGCCCGAGTTCACCAAGGGCTTCGCCTACTCGGATGCCTGGGTTCAGGATGCCCGCTTGGTGGTGCTCAACTGCATGGATGCGGCCAGCCGCGGCGCGCGGGTCATGACGCGTACCCGTGCAACGGCTGCGGTGCGCCATGCCGACGGCTGGCAGGTAATGCTCGAGACGACCGACGGCGCGACGACCGAGGCGCATTCGCGCGGACTGGTCAACGCAGCCGGCCCCTGGGCGGCGCGCTTCCTGGACGATATCGCCTCCCAGGATCACCCGTATTCGCTGCGCCTGATCAAGGGCAGCCATATCGTGGTGAACCAGCTGTTCGACCACGACTACGCCTACATCTTCCAGCAGCCGGACGGGCGCATCGTCTTCGCGATTCCCTACGAACACGATTTCACGCTGATCGGCACGACCGATGTCGAGCATGAGGGCGAGCCGGACAGGATCGCCATCGAGGAGGACGAGATTCGCTATCTCTGCGACGCCGCCAATCGCTATTTCGAGCAGCCGATCGGTCCCGACGATGTCGTCTGGAGCTATTCCGGCGTACGCCCCCTGCTCGACGATCGCGAGGACAACGCCAGCGAAATCACCCGCGATTACCGCATCCAGCTCGATCTCTCCGGCGGCGCCCCGCTGCTCAACGTCTTCGGCGGCAAGCTGACGACCTATCGGCGCCTGGCCGAGGACGCCGTCGACAAGCTGGCTCCTGAGCTGGGTAACCGTGAACCCGCCTGGACCGGCAAGGGTCATCCACTGCCCGGCGGCGAGAACGCCAACCCCCGGGAGCTGGTCGAGTCGCTGCAGGCCAGCCACGCCTTCATCCCGCCGCGCACGGCCGACCGTTGGGTCTTCAACTACGGCACCCGGGTCATGAAACTCCTCGGCGAGGCACAAAGCCTTGCCGATCTCGGCGAACACTTCGGCGCCGATCTCTATGCCGCCGAAGTCGATTACCTGCGCCAACACGAATGGGCCCGGACCGCGGATGACGTCCTCTGGCGACGATCCAAGCTCGGTCTGCGGCTCGACGAGAGCGAAAAGCGTCGGCTCGCCGATTACCTGGCCTGCCCGCCTCCGGCAGCGATGCAGGGGGAAACGTAGCCGACGAACGCGCCACGCCTCGACAACCGATCGCAACGTCGTCGTGACGCAGTCATCCGGGCCATGCCGGCCGTAACATCACTCACAGTTAAGGAAGACCATGGGAGTCATAGAAACGATAGTGCTGCATGAGATTGCCGGTACGGCGTGCATGACGCTGCTCGGCTGCGGCGTGGTGGCCAACGTGCTGCTCAAGAAGACCGGCGGTCACAATGGCGGACCGCTGCTGATCTTCTTCGGCTGGGGACTCGCGGTCTATTGCGGGGTGTGGATCGCGTTCGACACCGGCGCCCATCTCAACCCGGCCATCACGCTCGCGCTGTTGCTGGGCCCGGCCACCGAGTATGCGGACGGCATTCCCATCACCCTGGACAATACGCTGGCCTATTTCACGGGCGAGTTCGTGGGTGCCTGGCTGGGAGCCGTGCTCTGCTACCTTTGTTACAAGAAGCAATACGACGACACCGAGGATGCCACCACCATTCTGGCGACGTTCTCGACCATCCCCACGATCCGATCGCGCTTCTGGAACTGCGTGACCGAAGCCATCGGGACATTCGTGCTGGTGTTCGTCATCATCATGTTCGGTCATACACCCAACGGGCTCGGTCCGCTGGCTGTGGCATTGCTGGTGGTCGCCATCGGCGCGTCGCTGGGCGGGCCAACGGGCTACGCGATCAACCCCGCCCGGGATATGGGGCCACGGCTGGCCCATGCCATGTTGCCGATCCGGAGCAAGGGTTCCAACGACTGGAGTTACGCATGGGTTCCGTTCGCGGGCCCGATCATTGGCAGCAGCCTCGCTGCACTCGTCGCAACGGTCTATTGAGCCGCCACGGGCTATTCAGAGACACGTCGACTCCTCATTCAGGACTCACCATTCAGAAGGACAGGTTTCTCATGAGTGACAAGAAGAAGTATGTTCTGGCCATCGATCAAGGCACCACCAGCTCGCGAGCCATGCTGTTCGACCACGACGGCAAGATCGCCGGCGTCGCCCAGCGGGAGTTCGAGCAGATCTTCCCGCGTCCGGGCTGGGTCGAGCACAACCCCCGCGACATCATGACCAGCGTGCTGACCACCCTGACCGAAGTGATCAACAACACCCAGGTCGACGTCGAGGAGATCGCCGGCATCGGCATCACCAATCAGCGTGAGACCACGGTGATCTGGGACAAGCACACCGGCCAGCCGGTCTACAACGCCATCGTCTGGCAATCGCGGCACTCGGCCGAGATCTGCGACGAGCTGCGCGAAGCGGGCCACGCCGACATGGTCCGCGACAAGACCGGCCTGGTGATCGACGCCTATTTCTCAGGCACCAAGATCAAGTGGATCTTCGATAATGTCGACGGCGTCAGGGAGAAGGCCGAGAAAGGCGACCTGCTGTTCGGCACCATGGACTCCTGGCTGATCTGGAACCTGACCGGCGGCGCCGAACACGTCACCGACGTGACCAACGCCTCGCGCACGCTGATGTTCAACATCCGTGAACGCCAATGGGATCCGGAACTGCTCGAGCTGTTCGGCGTGCCGGAATCGATGCTGCCCGAGGTCAAGTCGTCCAGCGAAGTCTACGGTCACGTGCTGCCGAAGTTCTTCTTCGGCACAAAGCTTCCGATCGCGGGCATCGCCGGCGACCAGCAGGCGGCGCTGTTCGGTCAGGCCTGCTTCAAACCCGGCATGGCCAAGAACACCTACGGCACCGGCTGCTTCACGCTGATGAATACCGGCAGCGAGGCCACGACATCGGACAACGGGCTGTTGACGACCATCGCCTGGGAGATCAACGGCGAGGTCGAATACGCCCTGGAGGGGGCCATCTTCGTCGCCGGCTCCGTGGTCCAGTGGCTGCGTGACGGGCTGCGCATGCTCGGCAAGTCATCGGACTCCGAAGCCTACGCCGAGCGCGCCGGAAGCAACGACGGCGTCTATCTGGTACCGGCCTTCACCGGTCTCGGCGCGCCCTACTGGAACTCCAACGTGCGTGGGGCGATGTTCGGCCTGTCGCGGGGCACCAGCAAGGAGCAGTTCATTCGCGCCGCCATCGAATCCATGGCCTATCAGACGGCCGACGTGCTCGAGGCGATGCAATCCGATTCCGGTATCGAACTGACCGAACTGCGCACCGACGGCGGCGCCATCGCCAACAACTTCCTGGCCCAGTTCCAGGCGGACATTCTCAACGTCGACGTACTGCGCAGCGAGATCAGCGAGACCACGGCGCTCGGCGCCGCCTACCTCGCCGGACTGGCACTCGGATTCTGGGAATCCCGCGAGCAGATCTCCGAGCAGTGGGCGATCGAACGCCGCTTCGAACCCATGATGGGTAAAGATCGACGCGACGAGCTGTACGACGGCTGGAAGCGGGCGGTGCAGGCCACCATGGCGTTCCAGGTCGCCTCCTAAGAACGCATTTCCAAACACTTGTGATGATGGGCGTCGGGGGGCAAGGCGAAGCGAGGGTCCCTTGCCATGGATGGCAAGGGTAGCGCCCAGGGAGGGGTTTACAGCGCCCTCGCGAAAGCTTGCCACCGAGAAAGCCCATCCCTTCCACGGTCATGAAAGAAACTTTAAGAGCACCCCGCCGCGCCTCGGATAAGCTCGCACCCTGAAAGACAGCGCCCGAGTCCTCCGAGCCAGGGGACTCGGGCCTTGTCGTGCATCGGCCGAAGACGTCTCCGAGCCAGCAGTCTCCCGATCCCCCCAAGACACCTCGCCTTCAAACCCGGATAATGGCCGCCATTCGCCCGGCCGACGCCCGGGCCACGCCATTCAGCAACCCGGTCCGCCCCATGGAAATCAAGGTCAACTATCTCGACAACCTGCGCCAGGAAGCCAAGTTCGACGACTTCACGGTGATCACCGACCAGCCGATCCGCTACAAGGGCGACGGCTCGGCGCCGGGGCCGTTCGACTACTTCCTCGCCTCCACGGTGCTCTGCGCGGCCTATTTCGTGCGGGTCTACTGCAACGCCCGCGAGATCCCCACCGAGAACATCCGGCTGTCGCAGAACAACATCGTCGACCCGGAGAACCGCTACAACCAGATCTTCCGCATCCAGATCGAGCTGCCGGCGGACATCTCCGACAAGGATCGCACCGGCATTCTGCGCTCCATCGAGCGCTGCTCGGTCAAGCGGGTGATCCAGAACAACCCCGAGTTCCAGATCGAGGCGGTGGAGAACATCGACGAGAACGCCCAGGCGCTGCTGATGGGCGGCTCGCTCGACAAGGACGGCGAGAGCCAGGAGACCTGGATCGAAGGCAAGGACCTGCCGCTGGAGCAGACCATCGCCAACATGACGGGGATCCTCGAGCGTCTCGGCATGAAGATCG